>JAFKFP010000001.1 GCA_017308185.1 bacterium
AGTTCGGCGCGACTGACACTGTTGATGCATCGAAGGGTGACGCTGTGACGCAGGTACACGCGATAACCGGCGGCGGCGTCGATTTTGCGTTCGAGGCGATCGGACTGGCGAAGACGGCGCAGCAGTGCTGGCAGATGTTGAAGCCGGGTGGCAAGGCCGTGGTGGTGGGGATGATCCCGGTGGGGCAGGAAGTGTCGGTGCAGGGTTCGGAGTTCATCTTTGGAGAGAAGTCGATCCTCGGGAGCTTCTACGGCGGTACGCGCCAGACGTATGACATGCCGTGGTTGATGGAGTTGTATCGCCAGAAGCGGCTGAAGATCGACGAACTGATCAGCCGGCGGTACAAGCTCGAGGAGATCAACGAGGCGTACGACGCCCTTAAGAACGGGGAAGTGAACCGGAGCGTGATCGTTTTCGCCTGAGGAGCCGCGAGTTGGACATCAAAAGAGGCGCTCTCCGGAGCGCCTCTTTTCGTGGTGAAAGGTGCCGCGTGGGTCGACTGGTCAGCCCTTGTCGCAGGCGAGCACCGGGTCGTAGTCAGGGATGTCGGTGATCTTCGGGACATCCTGGATCCAGGCGACTTTGCCCTGCTTATCGACGACGACGACGACGCGGTTCGCGATGCCACGGCCTTCGATGAGGACGCCGTAGGCTTTCGCGGTGCCGCCCTGCGGGTTGAAGTCGCTGAGCACCGGGTAGTTAAGGCCGAGTTCCTTTTTCCACGCGGCCTGCGCCCAGGGGCCATCGGACGAGATGGCGACGGGGATAGCGCCCTGCGCTTCGAAGTCGCCGCGCTTTTGTTCGACGAGCGGGAGCTGTGTGCTGCAGGCCGGGGAGAATGCGGCCGGGACGAAGTTGATGATGACGGCGTTCTTGCCCCTGTAGTCGCTCAGTTTGAATTTGTCGCCGGATGTGCTGGATGCGAGTTCGAAATCAGGAGCTTCGTCGCCCACCTTCAACGTTGCGGTTTCGGCCAAATGTGCACCTCGGGTCAATTGGGATGGTTCCATCGTAGCGCAACGCGGAACAGGGAGCAGGGAACCGGGAACAGTGAGCCCGGAAGAAGAAGAGGGAAGCGGGAAGAAGTAGGACTGCGGCCTGTTTGAGCGGACCGACGCCGGGGAACCGACGACCGGAGCGCGTTGGCCGGCTCCAGGGCGACTCTCCCGGTCCGTGGGCCTGTTCGGCGTCGAAAGATTTCACCCTAACCGGGATGACTGATAGACTGCGCTACGCTCTCGGCGCGTCAATCCGGGCGGCCGGCGGCTTTTCCGCGTCCTCGCGTAGCCGCGAAGCAGGTTGGAGAGGAATACCGAATGCTCCTGGCTCAAATCATCATCCCCGTCGCGGGCGCCATCGCCGTGCTCTACGCGATCTGGCTCGCGTTCGACGTGCTGCGGCGTGACCGCGGTACGCCGGCGATGCAAGAGGTGGCGGGGACAATCCTCGAAGGGGCGAATGCATTCCTTCGGCGCCAATACCAGACAATCGGCATGCTCGCGATCGTCACGGCGGTTGTCGTCGGTGTGATCGTGGGCGGCTTTAAGAGTTCGGGCGAGACAGGCGTGCTTACGGGTATCGCCTTCATTGTGGGCGCGATTTGCTCCGGCGTGGCGGGCTACATCGGCATGTCGGTGGCGGTTCGCGCGAACGGCCGCACGGCAGCGGCGGCGCAGAACAGCCTGAGCGAGGCGATCAACGTCGGCCTGCGGGGAGGCTCTGTGACGGGCCTCCTGGTCGTCGCGATGAGCATGCTCGGCGTGGCGGGCATCTTCGGCGTGTATAGCAAGCTCCTCGGCCACGATATCAGCGACACGCCCTTCCTCATCGTTGGCTTTGCTTTCGGCGCGAGTTTCGTCGCCCTCTTCGCCCAGTTGGGCGGCGGCATTTATACGAAGGCCGCTGACGTGGGTGCCGACCTGGTCGGCAAAGTCGAGGCCGGCATCCCTGAAGACGACCCGCGCAACGCGGCCGTCATCGCCGACCTCGTCGGCGACAACGTTGGCGACTGCGCGGGCCGCGGCGCCGACCTCTTCGAGTCCATGAGCGCCGAGAACATCGGCGCGATGATCCTCGGCGTCGCCATCTTCACGGCCACGCACAAGGTGGAGTGGGTGTTGTTCCCGCTCGTCGTGCAGGCCTTCGGCGCCATCGCGACGATCCTGGGCATGTTCACCATCCCCTTCTGGTCGAAGAACGTGAAAGACCCGATGGGCACCCTTAACGGTGGGTACTGGACGATTACGCTTCTCTCGCTGGGTGGCCTTGCCATCGCGTGTATCGCCATGCTCGGTGATGTGTGGTATTGGTTCTTCCTCTGCGGCATCGTCGGCATCATCACCGGCATCGCATTCGTCTACATCACGCAGTACTACACCTCTGGCTCCTGGCGGCCTGTGCAGGAGATCGCGAATGCGAGCCGCACCGGCTCCGCCACGAACATGATTATTGGTACGGCAGTCGGTTTCGAAACGACCGCCGTGACCGCCATCACCGTCGGCCTCGCGCTCGTCGTGTCGTTCGTTCTCGGGCAACAGGCTGATATGACCAGCGTGAGCAACATCTCGACCGGCATCTTCGGCACTGCGACGGCGACCATGGGCATGCTCATGTCCGCCGCGTACGTGCTGGCCATGGACACCTTCGGCCCGATCACGGACAACGCCGGCGGCATCACCGAGATGGCGCCG
>JAFKFP010000002.1 GCA_017308185.1 bacterium
AACAACTGCATTACCTTGTCAGGCCCTCCATGTTGAATCGAGCTCGCTGACAGATGCACGGGCAAGGTCAAAGCCTCCTTCTTGAAGTTCAACCTGCATGGGTTCATGAAAGCCCGCTGTCAAGTTTCCGGCGTACTTGTTCAAAATGCGGTGGCGATCAGCTCGGACTCGGTCGGCAAAACGATCTCCGGGGCCAAGATCAGCGGCCAGGGCAACGACCTGGTGCTCGACACGCTCTCCTTCTACAAGCCGACCCAGCCCGGTTCCTACCCGATCGTGCTGGCGACGTACGAGATCGTCTGCTCGAAGGGCTACGACGCCGCCACCGATGAGTACGGCGACATGGTTTCGAAGGGAATCATCGACCCGGCAAAGGTCACCCGCTCGGCCATCGAGAACGCAGTTTCCATCGCGGCGCTCGTGCTCACCACGAACTGCCTCGTGACCGACCTTCCGGAGAACACTCCCGCCCCAATGGCGGCCCCGCCGATGTACTAGGCCATCAACTGGCCCGGTCACCAATCGTCATGAGGGGCGAGGCGTCTGCCTCGCCCCTCATTCGTCCAACAGATCGAACCTCGAGGTGCACGTGCTCGGCGAAAATGGCATCGATATCGATTCCGAATCCCTCCGGCGCGTCCTCGCCAACGCCGACGTGCTGACTGTCGGCTTCGCCGCCTTTCCGCATCGCCTCCTGATAGATACCCGCTCCGATGGCGCGACACACCAGTTTGCGGGCATCGTCGAGCCAGTTGGTAGCGTCGAAGAGCGGTATCTCTGGTTGGGAAAACATCGGGGCAGCCTCCCTGCGCCCCAGGCCTTCTCGTTCTTCATCTGGCCCTACAGCATCGAGAGGCTGTGCGAGCCCGATTCCGCCGGGCCACTCCTCGAGCGGCTCGACGATAGCGCGCGCCGCGAGCTCGACGAGGCCGTCCGCGAGGCCGGTCGTCTCGAACGGGCCGCGACCATCGCCGCCATCCGTGGCGACGAGGCGTGGCCGCCCCTCTGGGAGCGCGCTGCCCGATGATGGCAATCGCGGGCCGGCATCATGACGCCGACCCCGTTGAGAATGATTCGGGAAAGAATATTCGGGTTGTTACACAACTGTAATGTTGAGGGCTGTGCATTTCCCGTGCTTTGCGTTACCCTCTTTTCATTGCCCCCGCCTGGATCTCGCGATACGATACGCGAAGCTCGGGGCCGGGCAAAACTTCGCAAACAGGGGTAATCGACGTCATGGCAGAATGGATGTTCCTGACAAACCACGCTCATGTGCTTCTCTGCATTGCAGAGGACCCCAACTCCCGTCTTCGCGACCTCGCATCGCGAGTCCAGATTAGCGAACGGGCGGTCAAGCGCATCGTGGCCGATCTCGAGCGCACCGGGTACATCTCGCGGCACCGCTTCGGCCGCCGCAACCGTTACGAACTCCATCCCGATATTCCGATCCACAGCCCCATGACCAAGACGCTCGAAGTTGGCGCGTTGCTCGCGCTGCTGGTGCCGATGATCGCCACGCGCATGGCGTAGTCACCCGCGGACCTGCGCAATCCCTGTTAGCCCCGGCAACACCGGGGCTAACCTGCTTAACGTCATTGGCGCGCCCCGGTGTGCGCCGCATCAAGAGACCGCTCCTCCGCGAGTAAAAGCCTCCGAGAAAGCATGGCCCGCGTGGCCGGCACACCGGAAAGTAAATGAACAGTCATTTACTCGACGCGCCACGTCCACTATCCTTGTCTTCACACGGCCCCAACCACGCGCCGGCACATCATCTCCAAGGACCGCCTCAATGACTGCCCTTCGCACCGCTACTCCCTCGGCTCTCGACCTCTCTCCGGAGGCGTTCGAGCAGGAACGTTTTCACGACATCCTCCGGCAACTCCGTCACGAAGCGCCCGTTTCGTACCACCCTGGCACGGAGATATCCAACGGATTCTGGTCCCTCACAAAGTACGAGGACATTCGCTTTGTCTCGCGTAACCCGAACCTCTTCATTTCGAGCAAGGGTATCGCTGGCCCTGGACTGCGGCCCGAGGCCCTCGCGGCGATGATGGCTGAAGACCCGGAGGCGGCACAGCGGCAGGCCGCGGCAGGCGGCGCAGTCAGCATCATCACCATGGACCCGCCCCGCCACGTGAAGATGCGCCGCCTCGTGAACAAGGGCTTCACCCCGCGCGCAGTGAATGCGATGGAAGATCAGATCCGCGCCATCACCAACACCATCCTCGACCGCATTGCAGCCAAAGGCTCGTGTGACTTCGTCCTCGACGTGTCGAGCCAACTCCCGCTCGCCGTCATCTGCGGCATGATGGGCCTCGAAGAGAAGCACTGGCCGATGATGTTCGAATTCACCAACAAGGTGCTCGGCTCCGGCGACCCGGAATACCAGACCGACATCCCTGAAGCAGAGCGCGGCACCGGCGCCGCAGCCCGTCAGACCGGCATGACCGGCCGCAACCAGATGATCGCCTTCTTCGCCGAGCGCCTCGCCCAGGTGCGCGCGCACCCCGGAACCGATCTTGTCTCGATACTCGTTGAATCCGAGGTGGAAGGCGAGAAGCTCACCGAATTCGATATCCTCGCCTTCTGCTTCCTCCTCATCCTCGCCGGCAACGAAACCACCCGGAACGCCATCTCCGGCGGTCGACGAGAAGGCCCGCCTCCTCGCCGATATGTCGCTTGTCGATTCGGCGGTTGAGGAAATCTTGCGCTGGACAAGCCCGCTGCATCACATGTCACGGAGCGTTACCGCCGATGTGGAGATTCGCGGCGAACTGCTCCGTGAGGGCGATCGCCTCTTGATGTGGTACCCGTCGGCGAACCGCGACGAAGACATCTTCGACGACCCCTACCGGTTCGACATCACGCGCACCCCGAATGAACACCTGGCGTTCGGCATCGGCGAGCACTTCTGCCTGGGAGCCGGCTTCGCGCGCAAGGAACTCAAAGTGATGTTCCAGGAACTCTTCCGCCGCTTCCCGGATATCGAAGTGTCCGGGCCGGGCGAACGTCTACGCTCGAACTTCATCAACGGCGTGAAGCACCTTCCGGTAAGGTACACTCCCGAGCGCTGAACGCGTCTGTGGCGCACGCTCTATCGTTGTAACAGGAGGATCACCGTATGAAAGTAGTCGTGGATGAGGATCTCTGCGAAGGTCACGGCAAATGCGAAGCAGCCGCGCCAGAAGTCTTCGAACTTGGCGACGACGACCTGAGCCACGTCCTCGTGGACGATGTCCCCGAGGAACTGCGCGCCAAAGTTGAGAACGCCATCCGCCTCTGCCCGCGGCAGGCGATCCGTTGGGCAGAGACGTCGTAAACTCTATCTTCGCGTATGATGCTTACCGAACGGTAGGCAACCGCATTTGAATCAGCAACAGGGAGAACCGTCATGACCCTCGAGACCGAATTGACCGTCGACACGATTAACCTGTTCGATGAGACCCTTTTCGAGTACGGGCTGGCGCACGAGGCATTCCGCATCCTTCGCCGCGAAGACCCAATCCACTGGTCCCCGCCGACTGAGGAGGTCGTCGGGGTCTGGAACCTGGTGAAGTACAACGACATTCGGCACGTATCGCGCCACCCCGAGTTGTTTGGTTCTGAAGAAGGCATCATCCAGTACCGGCCTATCAACGATGAGGACATGGCCGCGGCGGCTACTGGTAACGGCAAGATGCTCATCACCATGGACCCGCCGCGCCACGTGAAGCTTCGCCGGCTCGTGAACAAAGGCTTCACCCCGCGCGCTGTGCGCGGCATGCACGATCAGATCGTTGCCATCACGAAAGAGTTGCTCGACGGCATCGCCAAAAAGGGTGAGTGTGACTTCGTCATCGATGTCGCCTCCACACTCCCCCTTGCTGTTATCTGCGGCATGCTTGGGCTCGAACGCAAAGACTGGGACCTCATGTTTCAGCTCACCAATAAAGTCCTCGGCCCCGGCGACCCCGAGTACCAGACTGACGTGCCCGAAGATCAGCGCGGCACGCCCGAGGCCGCGCGTATCACTGGCAACATGGGCACCTTCCAGATGTTCGGCTTCTTCGGACAGATCCTCCAGGCTGCCCGCAGCGGCGAACGGCCCCTGGGCGAGGACCTCATCTCCATTCTTGTCAGTTCCGATGTCGATGGGGAGAAGCTCACCGACGATGACATCCTCTGGTTCTGCTTCCTGCTCATCCTCGCCGGAAACGAAACCACCCGGAA
>JAFKFP010000178.1 GCA_017308185.1 bacterium
TCGAGCATCTTCTTGCCATCGGCCGCCGAATCGAAGGTGGCTGTTGCGCCGTAGTTCGTGGCGGTGAGATCAAACACTCCGTTGACGTCGGTCCTGTAGGCCGTTGGGTCGAGGTCATCGAGCGAAACCGCAAAGCGGCTAACTGGCATGTCCACCTTCGGCGACGCGCCAGCATCGTTCGCGGGGACGGTGGAGCCGCTCGCGTTCTTGATGGTCTTGGGAGTGCTGGAGCCGCCACAAGCGGCCGCGAGTGGCACCAACAGCGCGCAAGCGAACAACACCAGCGAGATCCGGCGGATCATGGAATCTCCAGGTAAACGGATTGTGCTTCCGCAGTGTAGGCTGCGCCCATGGTTGGCGGAAGGAAAGAAGGTAAGGGAATCGGGAACGCGGGGGCGCTTGATCCCATAGCTCAAGAGCCGCCGTCATTGGAGATCATGGGCAGCACGCGGGCTCGGCGGCCCGCCCACGAGGGCATCACGCAGCTGTAATTCGCATCGAGGTGCTCGGAGACGTACTGCACCATGATCACCGGCCCGCCACCGAACGCGTAGGTTGCGCTGCATCGATCCGGCGCCACCGTCAGGTCGTCCGCGCCGGCCGTCCAAACGGGCAGATGGGGAGAATAGCTCCCCATGAGCAGGCCCCAAACTCGTGGAGTGGAGTAGATGCCGACCGTGTGACCCGTGGCCTGTAAGTACTCGACTGCACCCTTAACGGCGCGCTCGTTAAGGAACTGGTCGGTACTCCAGTGGTTTGCCGTTTCGACGTCAAGCCACCACATGGGAGCATTGGCGTCGTATGTGGTGGCGGAGTTGACGGCGTAGACGGCGGCGCCTTTCCCGTAGTAGTAGGCCTGGCAAGGGAGGTCAGACGCGGTGCACTGCGGGCTGGTCCAGCCATCGGGCAGGCCTGCAATGTTCATGTAAATCTGGGGGGTCGACTGGCTGTGGGCCACGGCCCAGCTGAACTGCTGCAGGAAGCAGTCGTTTTCCGTATACGGCCGGCCATCGGATACACCGATGATGGCGAATGCAACCTGCCCGGCAGGCACTTCGCTGGTGGGGCACTGCGGCCAGCTAATGTCCCAGCCCATCACTCCGAGCCCAACCGGCATGAAGGGCCTGCCGGTGAGGAGGAGGTTCTCGCGGCTGGTCTCGAGGCCTGACGGATCGCCCGGGGAGGTGTCCGCGCGCGCAAGCAGCGGCGACAGTGCGAACGCCAGCATCACAACCAGCGCAAGCCACCGCCACAGGAAAAATGACCGCCGAGCCCCAGACAGCGCGACCATCCGGGGCAGATCACCACATGAGCGCGAAAGCATCCAGTCACGGTCAAGGGAAGGTGAAGACACCGGAAAGCTCTCCGAGTGTGAAAACGCACTGCATTTGACGATGTCCGGCCCGGACGTCAATGGCAGCTACCCAGGTGCTGCGCGTTCCCGTGCGCTAATTGCCTTCGAACACGGGGCTGCGCTTCTCCATGAACGCCTTACGGGCCTCTTTGCCGTCGTTGCTGCCGAAGGCGAGGCCGATACTGCGGATTTCGAGCCGCAATTGCGCTTCAACATCGATCGCTGTGGTTGCCTTGCCAACGGTACGCTTGGTTAGCCGGGCAGTGATGGGCGAGACGCTGGAGACGAGCTGATGGCAGTACTCGTGCAGGCGGCCGGCGAACTTGTCGTCATCGACCACCTCGCCGACGATACCGAGGGCATACGCTTCGTCACCGGTAACCGTGCGGTTTTCGAGCAGGAAGCGCATCGTCTTTTCGTATCCGATCGCCTGTGAGAGGGTCCAGGTCATGCCGCCATCGGGCGAACCGCCAATGCGCGGGTAACCCGCCAGGATGCGCGCGCTGCGTGCCATCAAGCGAATGTCCGCAGCCATGGCGAGCGAAAGCCCGCCGCCCACGGCCACGCCATTGATGCCTGCGATGACAGGCTTATCGCAACGCTGCCGCATGGCCAGCGGGAAGTTGCTGATCCAGCCAAGATCGTCGAGGTACGCCGTTTGCGGCGAGTGATGCTCGTACGGAGCACTGCCACGCAGGTCGAGCCCCGAGCAGAACGAGTCGCCGGTGCCCGTGATGGCGATAATCCAGACATTGTCATCTTTAGCAGCGTCGTCGATCGCCTCGACAATGCCCCATCCGAGTTCGAGGTTGAGCGCATTCTTCACCTCGGGCCGGTTGAGTGTAATGGTCCGGACATGGCCGTCGTCGTTGATGAGCAGGGAGTCAGACATCCTTCACCTCGTTGTCAGGGGTCGACGGCGTGCCGTCTCCGGCATCGGAGTATACCGGCGGCGCATGCGATGGGCGACGACTCTGGTCCAGGGACCCCCGGATGAGCGTCGAACGGGCACCTGCGACAATGCGCACCATGATCGTCGCCGACCTGAACGACGTGGCGCGGCTGCATGGCGGCAGGATGATTTTTCGCGGGCTCTCCTGGGCCATCCATCACGGAGAGAAAATCGGGGTCATCGGGCCAAGTGGTTGCGGGAAATCAACGCTCCTGCGGGTGCTCGCGGGTGTGGACGGCGTCGATGGTGGCACGGCCACATTCCGGCGCGGGGCGCGCGTGGTGTACCTGGCACAGGAGTACGCGGGGACTCCCGGACGTGGTGCGCTCGATGAGTTGCTCTCCAGCCGAGAAGACCTGGTGGCGCTCGAGCGTGCCATCGCCGCTGCCGAGGAGCGGATGGGCGACCCGGAGCTGCTGAATGACGCGGATGCGTTCGACCTTGTCCTGCTTGAGCACGAACAGCTGCTCAAGGAGTACGAGGCCACGGGCGGGGCCATGCTACGGAACCGCGCCGAGGGCCTGCTTCGCTCGCTGGGTTTCGCGGAAGACTCGTGGCAGTCGCCGATGGAGACGCTGAGCGGTGGCCAACGCAAGCTCGTGGGCATCGCGCGGTGCCTGCTGGCGGAGCCCGATCTCCTGCTCCTGGACGAGCCCGACAATCACCTCGACATTGACCGCAAGACGTTGCTGGAAGACGCCATTCGCGAGTTCGCGGGAGCCGTCGTGGTGGTTTCGCACGACCGGTATCTACTCGACGAGACAGTGGCTGCGATCGTGGAGCTCGAGCCGCACCCGGAATTGGGTGTAAGGCTCACGCGATGGGAGGGCAGCTACACATCGTACGTGACGCAAAAGGAACTCGCCCTGGTCCGGCAGCAACAGGCCTATACATCACAGCAAAAGGAAATTCAGCGGCTAGAAGCGGCCGTGGCACGGTTCAAGCTCTGGGCGAGCATCGTCATCGATGAGCGGCACATCAAACAGGCACGCAACAAGCAGCGCCAAATCGACCGCATGGAGAAGGTCGAGCGCCCGGTGCTCGAGCGCCGCAAGATGTCGCTGCATTTTTCCCAGGGAAAGCGCGGGGGCGCCAAAGCCGTGGAACTTCGCGGCGTCACGAAGACGTTCGGGGGCCGTGCCATCATCGCCACGGGGGAATGCGCCATCATGAACGGTGAGCGCGTCGGGGTGGTGGGCGCGAATGGCGCCGGTAAGTCTGTCCTGCTGAAGTTGATTCTGGGTGAGATAGAGGCAGACGCGGGCACGGTATGGGTCGGGCCCAGCGTGCGCATGGGCTATTACTCGCAAGAACATGAAACACTCGACATGACGCAGACGCCCATCGAGGCGATCCGCGAAGCGAAGCCGATGTTCGAAGGCGAGGCGGTCGCTCAGCTCGCGCGATTCCTCATCCCGTACGAAGCCGCAGGCCAGCCAATTGCGAAGATGAGCGGCGGTGAGAAGAGCCGCGTGCAACTCGCGCGGCTCATGCAAATGGACGCGAACTGCCTTGTGCTGGACGAACCGACGAACAACCTCGATATTCCTGCTGCCGAGGTGCTGGAAGCCGCACTGGACGCCTTTCCCGGCACGATCATCGTCGTCTCCCACGACAGATACCTGCTGGACAGGCTTGTTGACCGCGTCATTGAGGTTCGAGATGGGCGACTCATCGAATACGCGGGTGGCTACAGCTACTACGTGGATGAACGGGCGCGCCGGGAAGCAGTCAGCGCCTAGCGGACCGAGTCCAGGGCGAGACGCCGGCGAAATGTGGACTAACGGCGCAGAATCCAGGGCTGCATGGTCGCGTTGCGCCTCGTCGGAACGACCGATAGTGGACGCGGAGGCATCACATGCAGCAACAGATGCGTGCGGCAGGCGAGGCGACGACAGTAGCCGCGCCAAACTCGAAGCTAGCCCCGACGATGGTGACGGCGCTCCTCGCGTGTGGGGTTGCTGCCACCGTCGGCTACATCGCGATGGACGTGGCCGCGACGCTTCGCTATGGCGGATACAGCTACGTCTCCCAGACCATCAGCGAGCTGTCAGCGGTGGGCGCACCAACCCGGCCCATGTGGCTGGCGGGCAGCATTATCTACGAGCTGCTCGTGATCGCGTTCGGCAGCGCCGTGGTGCTCGTGGCTGGCAACCGCCGCGGGCTACGGATAGCAGGTGCACTGCTCGTCGTGATGGCTCTCGTGGGCATTGCCTGGCCGTTCGCGCCCATGCACCAACGGGACGTACTGGCAGCAGGTGGGGGCACGTTGACGGACACCATGCACCTGGTACTCGCCGGCGTGGATGTCGTGCTCACCATGCTGATCATCGGATTCGGCGCCGGGGCATTCGGCGCCCGGTTTCGGGTGTATTCCTTCGTCACCATTGCGGCGACGCTCGTGTTCGGCGCATGGACGGGGATTGATGCCCCGCGCGTCTCAGACAACGCAACGACGCCGGGGATCGGCATCGCCGAGCGCATCACCGTCTACGGCTTCATGACATGGTTTGCTGTCCTCGCCATCGTCCTGATCCTCGAAGCCGGCCGGACACATGCAGCCACAACATCGGTCGCGGGCATCGCGCCCGGTCGTACACCACAGACAGAACCCAGATGAGGAGAGCCAAATGGCACGGTTATTGATCGTTTATGGCACAACAGAAGGCCACACGGCGCTGGTTGCGCGGCGTCTTGCTGAGGTCATCCAGCAAGAGGGTTGCGACGTTGAGTTGCACGAATCAAAGGAGATACGCGGGACAACGTTGAAGGGGCCATTCGACGGTGTGCTGATCGGCGGTTCCGTCCATGCTGGCGACCATCAGAGCAGCCTGCGCGAGTTCGTGAAGCACAACCGCGACCTACTGGCGGCGGCGCCATCTGCGTTCTTCTCCGTGAGTCTCGCGGCTGCTGAAGTGGATGCAGAGGCCTCCGGAGAAGCACAGGTTGCGGTCGACAAGTTCATTCGTGAGACAGGATGGCATCCTGAGCGCGTCGAGTTGATCGCGGGCGCGCTCGTGTACACGCAGTACAACCTCTTCATCCGGCACCTGATGAAGCTCATCGCAAAGCACGAGGGTCGCACGGAGTTAGACACGTCACGCGACTACGACTTCACGGACTGGGATGCTGTTGAGCGCTTTGGGCGATCGTTCGTCCAGCACCTACGCCAGAACGCAGCCGCCTGAAGACCAGCCTGACCCAAGACGCTACGCGATCGCCTCGTAGAATAGCCACATGGATGGGCCACTCGATGGGGTTCGCGTGCTGGACTTTACCTGGGCGCTGGCAGGGCCGTTCGGCACGATGCAACTCGCCGACCTTGGCGCGGAGGTCGTAAAGGTCGAGTACCCCGAGACGCACGAGAAGGAGCGGGGGTTCGGCCCGTATCACGAAGGCATTTCGACGTTCTTCTTTAGCCCCAACCGGGGGAAGAAGGGCATCTGCATCGACATGAAGGCGCCCGAAGGGAGGGCGTTGGTGCTCGAACTTGCGAAGTACGTGGACGTGGTGACGGAGAACTTCCGACCAGGGACCATGCGCAGGCTCGGACTTGACTACGACGCACTACGGGCCGTGAATCCACGCATTATCTACGGGGCGTTGAGCGGCTATGGCCAGACCGGGCCTTACAGCCAGATGGCAGCAGTCGACGCAGTCGCGCAGGCGATGGGCGGGACGATGGCGCTCAACGGGGAAGCTGACGGACCGCCGATGCGCGTAGGCGTAAGTATCGGGGACATGGTGGGCGGCCTTTACCTGGCGATCGGCCTGCTGGCGGCGCTTCGTGCACGCGATGTCACGGGTGAGGGGCAGTTGCTGGACGTGGCCCTCGTGGAGGCGCAGATGGCGCTGTGCGAGAACGCCATCGTGCGGCGCTCTGCCTTCGGTGAAAACCCGACCCGCCAGGGCAGCCGCCATGCGCTGCTCGCTCCGTTTGGGCCGTACCCCACTCGCGATGGCTGGATTGTCATTGGAAACGTGAAAGAGTGGGACCTGTTCTGTGCGGTCGTTGGCCGTGATGACCTGGCGCTGGACGAGCGGTTCACGACGAACCGGCTGCGGTTGGAGCATGTGGACGAACTCGAGGCGGAGCTGGCCCAAACGCTGCGCGAACGCACGACGGACGAGTGGTTCGCGATGATCGAGCCGGCAAAAGCCTGCGCGGTGGGGAAGGTGAACTCTATCGCCGACCTCTTCGACGATCCGCACGTGCGTGCGCGGGAGATGCTCGTCGATATCCCGATGCCATACGGAATGCCTGGATCGCTGACGCTGCCGAATTCGCCGTTGCACCTTTCGGGCACGCCGACCGTGGTGGGGAAGACGATGCCGGGGCACGGCGAGGACACGGACTCGATCCTGGGCGAATGGCTGGGGATGGGATTGAACGAGATCAACAGCCTTCGTGAGAAGGGAGTGGTGAAGTAGTTGTTCGCCCGCGGCAGTCCGCGCTCGAAAACGTTGGTGAGCGTGCCAACCGCTTCCTGACAGACGCCAACTACGATCCTCTACTAGCGGACGCTTATGGCCAGCATTTGGAACCCACAGCAGTACGACAAGTTTCGCAACGAGCGGAGCGCGCCGTTCTATGACCTTCTAGCATTGGTGCGGCCGGTGCCGGGTGGCCGGGTGGCCGACCTCGGTTGCGGGACGGGTGCGCTGACGGCGGATCTGCACCGGCACTCGCAGGCAGCAGAGACCATCGGGATCGATAGCTCTGAGACGATGCTCGCGGAAGCGGCCGGGCACGCGGGCGAGGGGCTGCGGTTCGAGCAGCGTGACATTGCGGCATTCGCACCCGCGAGGCCATTCGACGTGGTGTTTTCCAACGCGGCACTACAGTGGGTGGACGCCCACGAGCAGCTCTTCACCCGGATTACTCATGCCGTCGCGCCTGGCGGCCAGCTTGCCGTGCAGGTCCCTGCTAACGCCGACCACCCATCGCATGTGGCGGCACGCGCCGTCGCAGAGGAGGAGCCATTCGCGAGCGCCATGGGTGGTTACACGCGCACGTGGCCGGTGCAATCGCCCGAATGGTACGCCGAGTTACTCGACCGGCTCGGATATGCAGAGCAATCGGTGCGGCTCCAGGTGTACGGGCACCATCTCCCGTCGCGAGAAGCTGTGATCGAATGGGTCCGGGGGACCTACCTCACCGACTATCAGAAGCGCATGCCGGACGCGCTGTTCGAGCAATATCTGGCGCGGTACCGTGAGGTCCTGCTCCCACAGCTCGACGACCGCCGCCCGTTCTTCTACGCATTTAAGCGGATCCTCATCTGGGGGAGGCGGGCGTAGGCGCGGGCATGTAGACTTCGGCCGTGCCGGACATGCTCGTGAAGCTCTACACATTGCCTGCGGCGGCGCCGGTGCTGGGACGCCTGAGCGAACACGGCGTCGTGTGCCGGCGGGCCGAGTCATTCGAACGCAGCGCGGTCACGGCCTTTGTGAACGAGCAGTTCCCGGCCTGGGTGGATGAGACGCTTGTAGCGTTCGCTCATGTGCCCATCGGCGTGTTCATTGCGATCGAGGGTGGGCGAATCGTCGGCTTCGCCTGCATTGAGACGGCGCGACCCAACTTCTTCGGCCCGACCGGGGTAGACGAGGGTCAACGAGGCCGTGGCATTGGCAAAGCACTCCTGCTGATGTCGCTCGAAGCGATGCGCGAGATGGGGTATGCATACGCCATCATCGCGGGCGTAGGGCCTGCATCGTTCTACGCGCATTCGGTGGGCGCGACCGTGATCGAAGGGAGCGAGCCGGGGATCTATGGCGGGCGAATCCGATAGGCGTCATGGCTGCGGGACGGCTACGATGGCGATATGAAGACCCTGCGCGCGAAGGCCGGGCAATCTCTACGCAAGGTGGCGGGCGGCGGTCTCATCGCGGTGACGGGACTCGCGTTGCTGCTGATCCTGGATGTCGTGCTCCTCGACGACGGAGCCAGTCGCGGTGATGGGCCATCCAAACCGCGTTGACGACCTGACCCCCGCAAGCCGCGCAACGCCCAGCGATAGCATCACCGCTCGATCTGCGTGTGGCGCTGGCGCGCAGATTCGGTCGCGAGGCGCGCCGGGCTGCCGGGAACGCCGCGCAACCCCTCATGGCGTAGCGCCTCGACGATGGCATCGAAGTGCGCAGGGCCGTGAATTTCGAGCAAGAGGTCCAACACTGCCACACCGACGGGCATGCCCGGTGCGTCACGATTGTGGTCCACCTCGAGGACATTGCCGCCCGCCTCGGCGATAACCCGGGCGACGAGCGCAAGCTCTCCGGGCGTGTCGCTCACCTCCACGAGCAAACGGCGGTAGCGGCCTGCATCGACGAGGCCGCGGCGGACGATCGAACCGACGAGGTTGATATCGATGTTGCCACCCGAGAGCACGACCACGCTTGCCCCGGAGGGGCGGTAGGCGCCGGAGTGGATGGCGGCTACCCCGAGCGCACCGGCGCCTTCGACAACCATCTTCGCCCGCTCGAGCAGCAGCACGATCGCATGTGCGATGGCGTCCTCGCCGACGCTCACCATGTGGTCGACGTGACGTTCGATCAGGCGGAAGGTGCGCTCGGACGGGCCGGCAACGGCCACGCCGTCGGCGATGGTGCGTTGCGGGACGGCCGTGAGCGGGCGGTGGACAGCGAACGAGCGGCAGATGCCGTCCATGACGGCAGCCTGCACACCGACGACGCGGATATCCGGGCGCAACGCCTTCGCGGCGGTGGCCACACCCGCGAGCAGTCCGCCACCTCCCGCAGGGACGAGGATCTCCGCAGCATCCGGGTATTGTTCGAGGATTTCGAGCGCCACTGTCCCCTGTCCTGCAATGACCGCATCGTCGTCAAACGGGGGGACGTACACCCGGCCCTCGCGGAGCGCGATAGATTCTGCCTCAGCGTGCGCCTCTTCGAGTGAGTTGCCGTGAAGGATGACGCGGGCGCCGTAATCCCGCGTGGCGTTGGCCTTGGCGAGCGGCGCAAACACCGGCATCACGACCGTGACATCGATGCCATGCTGATGGGCCGCATAGGCGATGCCCTGGGCGTGATTTCCAGCGCTCGCAGCCACAAGACCCCGCCCGACATCATGGGGGGTGAGTTGTGCGACGAAGTTGAGCGCGCCGCGGAGCTTGAATGAACCCGTTCTCTGGAGATGCTCGCACTTGAACACGACCGGGTGGCCGGCTATCCGTGACAGGCTCGATGATGGCCAGACGGGTGTGACTCGGGCATTACCCGCGATGACGTCACGAGCAGCACGAATGGCTGCGAGGCTGACACCGTTGTCCACAGGGCTATCGTACGACGGCGCGGGGCCTCTTGGCGGGCTAGGCGGATTCGAAGAACTGCACGACGGCGAACCCACGGACGGATGGCTGCCCTTCCGCATTGATGATGGCAAGTTCGAGATCTGCCCGGCGCGATCCGTCCTCCTGGTAGAGACGGGCGATGCGTCCGGCTATCGTTATCGGTTTGCCCGTGAGGTCCGGGCGGCGGTGCGCGGCACGCACTTCGCGGACGAAGCCGGACGGCCCGAGCCACTCGGCGACGCAGCGATACAGGAGCCCCAGCTTGAGCGGGCCGGGCACGAGCGTCCCGGGCATGCCCTGTGCCTTCGCGGCCTCGGGGTCGAAGAAAAACTCCGGAAAGACCCAGCCAAGGGCGAGATAACGGATCACCTGGCCGAGACGCGGTTCCAGTTCGAGGGCGGGCAGTTCATCACCTTCCTGGAGGCCGGCGAACGAGACGGCCATCAGGCCTCCTCCGACGCGCGTGCGGCCGCGGCGTCGTACTGCGTCAGGGTGCTGCCACTTCGCGCGGCGACCTCGCCAGCAGCGTCGATGAATCGTGTTTCACTGCGGACGTCGATGCTATATCCGAAGCGGCCGCCGAAGCGTTCGGAGATGTTCGTGACCACGTAGACCCGTGAGAACGCCTCGCCAAGCCTCAGTGGCCGCTCGAAGTGCCAGTCGTTGCTGATGAGCAGGGAGTTCGGCAGAAGGCGTGGCGGCTCCGGCCGCCCGGAATCTCCGTCGGAGTCGAGGCCCGCGATGGCGTACCCCGGCACCGGGTCGCCCTCGGCGTAGTCAGCTGGCTGCGGGGCGCCGAAATAGACTTCCATGGAGCGGCGGACTGAGCGGAGCGTGACGCGTGCGGGTTCCAGCGGGTGTTCGATGCCTATCAGCGCGCGGACATCATCGGTGAGGAGTGAAGTCTCTGGCATAGCTCCATCCTACGCGACGGGGAACTGTGAGCCACATCTCGTGCGATATCCCGCCTCATCCAGTGTCATGCGTTGCTGGACTCGCTGAGCGCGTGTAGTGCAACGGGATACATCTGCTTACGATAGAAATTGTTGTTATGAGCCTAACCAGCACTCGTCCCACAGACCCTGCGCGATCGCCGTCGCCGCCGGGTGGCCGCGAAGCTCTCGGCGTATACCCGTGGGTCGCCATGGGTGTCGTGGTCATCGGGACGTTCATGTCGATCCTCGACAGCACAATCGTGAACGTCGCGCTGCCGCAGATCGGCCTCGATCTCCGGCAATCGGCCAACATTGAATGGATTGTGACGGCATACCTGCTTGCACTCGCCGTCTCGCAGCCGGCGACCGGGTGGCTCGCCGACAAATTTGGGCGCAAGCGCATCTTCATCGGCAGTATGGCGCTCTTCTCTCTGGGCTCGCTGGCGGCAGCACTCGCCCCGAACGTGGAGTTTCTCATCGGCTTCCGCGTGCTCCAGGGGCTGGGCGGCGGAGCGATGATGCCGGTGGGCCTGGCGATGGTTTACGAACTCTTCCCGCCCGAGCGGCGTGGCCAGGCGATGGGCATATGGGGGATAGCGGCGATGGCCGGGCCGGCGGTTGGGCCGGTGCTCGGCGGGCTCATCGTGACCAAGATCAGCTGGCGCTGGCTGTTCCTGATCAACGTGCCGGTTGGCATCATCGGCGTCATATTGGCGACGTTGTTGCTCCGCGACCTCGGGTTTCGCGAGGACCGGCGCTTCGACCTGCGCGGGTTCGGCCTCGCGGCGGCAGCGCTCATCTGCCTTCTGCTTGCGTTCTCGGAAGGCACCCAGTGGGGGTGGCAGTCGCCGCGCATCGTTGGTCTGCTCGCCGGTGGCGGCGCTCTCATGGCGGTGTTCGTCTGGCACGAGCTCCGCGTCCACCACCCACTGATCGAACTGCGCATGTTTCGGAACTTCGTCTTCAGCCTGACGATGGTAATCGCGATGGTGCTGGTGGTGGCGCAATACGGGCGGCTCATCTTCATGCCGCTCGAACTGGAGACGCTGCGTGGCATGACCGCCCTCAAAGTCGGCATCATCCTGACGCCCGGCGCGCTCGGCGCGGCCAGCACGATGCCCATCGGCGGCCGCCTTTCGGACCACATGGGAGCGCGTCTGCCGGCCATGGTCGGGCTCAGCATCCTGGGCGCCATGATGTTCCTGCTCGCGAACCTCACGGTGGATACGCCAATCTGGCAGCTCATGCTCATCCTCGCCGTTTCCGGGGCCGGCACCGGGCTCGCGATGATGCCGATGATGGTGGCCGCACTGAACGCGCTCGAATCGCGGTTCGTCGCGCAGGCGTCATCGGTGCGGTCGTTGAATCGTTATGTCGCAGGTTCGTTCGCGGTCGCGATCCTTTCCACGATCGTCACGGCCGAGCTCGGCTCTATTTCAGCGGCCACCGCCCACGGCCAATCACCAGCATCCATCCAGTCCTCCTACAACCTCGTGTTCTGGATCGGGCTGGGCTGCGTGATAGCCACAGTCGCCCTGACAGCCTTCCTGCCCGACGCGAAGAAGACGCGGCACTACCAGGCCCTTCGGCAGAAGGAGCAACGCGAGATGGATGCCGCCGGGATGTTCGGGGACTGAGCAACTCTTCGGCTTGCGAGGGCGTGCCGTTCGTGGTTCAAGGAGCCATGCTACGATCTCCCCTGTGATCTACCTCGACCATGCGGCTACGACTCCCATGCGACACGAGGCACGCCAGGCGATGCTGCCGTTCCTCGACCCCACGTTT
This sequence comes from bacterium, assembly GCA_017308185.1. Taxonomy (GTDB): domain Bacteria; phylum Chloroflexota; class Dehalococcoidia; order Tepidiformales; family Tepidiformaceae; genus JAFKFP01. The sequence goes on from JAFKFP010000178.1 coordinate 12,337, forward strand.
GGGAACCCGAGCGGGCTCTACGCCGCCGGACGGGAGGCGCAGGGCGCCGTCGACGAGGCGCGCATGCGCGTTGCAGCCGCCCTGAATGCGCGGCCTTCCGAGGTGCTGTTCACGAGTGGCGGGACCGAAAGCATCAACGCGGCGATCATCGGGATCGCGCTCGCCATGCGCCGCGCGGGCGCTGGAAGCCACCTCATCACGACGTCGATCGAGCACCATGCGGGGTTGCACGCCGCGCAGTACCTGGAAGGCCTCGGCTTCGAAGTGACCTTCCTGGGCTGTGACGCATCGGGGCGTGTAAGTACGGAGGAGTTCGCCCGAGCCCTGCGGCCGGATACCGTCCTCGCAAGCGTCATGCTCGCGAACAATGAAGTGGGGACGGTCCAGCCGATTCAGTCGCTGGCCGCGGTCACGCACGACTTCGCAGCGGCACACGGACACCGTGTCATGTTGCACACGGACGCCGTCCAGGCCCCGGGATGGTTGGACATCGATGTGTGTGCGCTGGGCGTCGATGCGCTGAGCCTCTCATCGCATAAGTTCGGGGGGGCGAAGGGCAGCGGCGTCCTGTACCTGCGCCGGGCGACGCCCTTTCTTCCGCTCCTCCACGGAGGCGGCCAGGAGATGCAGAAGCGCGCCGGCACTGAGAATGTGGCCGGCATAGTCGCCACCGGGATCGCGCTCGAAGCGGCCGCCCTCGGGATTGGCGCGCGTGCGCGTGCCGTTCGCGGCTTGCGTGACCGCCTGCGCGACGGGATCCTGGCTGCGATTCCCGGATCCACGACGAATGGCTGCCAGGTGGATTGTCTGCCGAACAACCTGAATATTGCGTTCCGCGGCCTCGAAAGCGACCTGCTGGTCGCCGCACTCGACAGGCAGGGGATTGCCGTGAGTTCCGGAAGCGCGTGCTCGAACTCGACCTGGGAGCCCTCCCATGTCCTGATCGCCATGGGAGTCCCGATACGGCAGGCAGCAGGGAGTCTTCGGTTCAGCCTTGCCGAATCCACGACGGCCGCCGAAATCGACGAGGTGCTTCGTGTCCTCCCCGGCGAGGTGGCCCGTTTGCGGACCGCAGAGGCGAGCGCCGTATGACGGAGGCACAGGCAGGCGCCACGCCGTTCACCGTGATGGGGGGCCGCGAGGGCATCGACCGGGTGGTTGAGGCGTTCTACGCACACGTCGAAGCGGACGTGGTGCTACGTCCCGTCTACCACGAGAACCTGGAGCCGGGGAAGACACACCTGAAGCTCTACCTCGAGGAGTGGCTCGGCGGTGCGCCGGTCTACTCCACCGAGTTCGGACACCCGCGGCTTCGCATGCGCCACCTGCCTTTTCGCGTGACACCGGAGGGGACAGGGCGCTGGCTGCGGCATATGCGCCTCGCGATGCAGGAATGCGGCGTGGATGAGGCGACAGCGCGTCAGGTGTTCGCGGCGATGGGGCCGCTTGCGCGACACATGATCAACGCCGAGTAACTCAACCTGGCGGCGTGCCGGCTGCTGACGTCTATGACATCGGACAGCGGCCGCACATGCCCCGGCTGCAATAATCGGTGTGGAGCAGCAGACCGCCCTGGAGAGCCGCCGCTGTGCTGAACGGGCGGCGATCGCCGCCGAGCCATCGTTCGAGCGGCCGAAGCCTGCCATACGTTCCGGGCGAGGGGAGTGCAAGCCAGGCCTGCTCGACGGCGGCAACGGGCCACGCGGACGAGGCGAGCGCAACCGGCAGCACGGCGTTCACAGCGATTTCGATGGAGACGGCGCGGCTCACGCCGGGCACGCGGTACGGGGGCTGCCCGGGATCATGCAGCGCATCGGGCCAGCCGCTGCCATTGGCCCCGGGCGGGAACCACGCGGCAATGCAGGCCGATGCCTGGTCAAGCCGCCGCACCGGCGAGGCCATCGGCCGCGCACCGGCTCTCCGCAGGACGAGGCCCGCACCGGCGTGGTGCAATTCGGCAGCTATCGCACGCACGTGGCTGACACCGGCGGGCGGCGCTGCGGCACGTTCGAGCAGGAGTGCGAGCGGCAGCCAGCGGGCGATGCTCGCAAAGGCGGCGCGGTTCGCGCTGCCGCCAAGCTGCTCCATGAGAAGCGTGTAGAGTGCGTGCGCCGGGCCGTGCTGCGCCGCAATCACTCCCGCACGCGCCGCCTTGATGCGGAGCCGCCGGAGGCTGAGCCGCGTGAGCGCCCCCGCGGGATCGAGGCCGCGGCCAACCGCAAGGACACAGGGCGGGGTAAACCCAGCGGGTAACGCCCCGGATTCTGCCGGCAGGACGAGCACCGGGATACCGCGCCCGCTGGCGTGCGGCGTGAGAGAGGCGCCTACATCGTCGGAGGCAACGACATGGAGGACGACGGACGCGTAGGCCGGGTCGCTCAGATGGCCATGCGCGTGCCAGCCGCTGGTCCGGAGATGGAGTTCGACATCGCCCCGAAGGATGTCGCCATCGGCATCGAGCATCGCGTCACGAAAATCAGGGCCGGCGCCGCCGGCCGGGATGCCGGGGAAGATGACCCGGAGCGTGCGCCCATCATTGAGGCGCAGCGGCCCGAATGCAGCCGTGGCCCAGCGCACGGCCAACGCCGCCTCTGTCTCGATCGGCGGATGCGGCAGGGGGAGGGCCGAGGTCATTCGCTGACCTCGCGGGGCGGTGGGGCCGCATCGTACTGGGTGCGGCCTTCTGCGAGGAGACCGAGCACCCGCAGACTTGCACCGCGCGGCAGGTATCGGCCCGTCTCCCACTCGCTGATCGTCTGCTGGCGCACGCCAAGCTCACGCGCGAATGCCGTCTGCGTCAGCCCGAGGCTGCGGCGGAGCGCAATGATGCGCTCGGCGGACCAGTAGCCAGATTCCATGCGGACAGTCTACACGGTAGCGCGTAGGCTGTCAGGCAATGGCGCCGGGCACACGATCCTGCCCGTGCGTCGCGACGGTGCAGCAGCAGGATCCTGGACTGCGCGGCCGAAAGGCATCAACGTCACGGCCGGCCGCTCTCTCACCGCGCCGTTGCTGCCCGCGGCATCCCAGGCTTCGGAGCGGGTGACAGCTATACCCGGCGCAGGTCTGGCTCACCTGCGCGGCACTGCTTCTTCTGCAAGGCCTGTCGCGGCCCCCCGGCACCAGGGGATGGCTGAGAGTCCAGCCTGTCTCTCCACCCGTTTCTCCTATCGGCGCCGGCCAAGGCGGCCTGTAGCAAAGTCACGCAGTCCCGCCAGCGTGGCGGCGGCAAGCGAGCGGCGGCCCGTGGCGGCCCAGACGGTCATACGGACGGCGCGGGTGGGCAGATAGTACGCGAGGAATGCCCAGAACCGCGGGCCGCGGCCGAGGTGCTTTCGCATGAGATACGGGCGGTTGCGTGCGAGGTAGTAGCAGCCAAACGGTGTGGCCTGTCCCCCAAGCGTCGCGCCTTTACGATGCCAGACGAGCGATGCGGGCTCGTAGAAGATGCGATAGCCTGCCTGCCGGGCACGGCGGCAGAGGTCGGTGTCGTCGTAGTAGACGAAAAAGGCGTCGTCGAGCAGCCCAACATCGCGGAAGAGCCCGACGGGGACGAGCAGGCAGGAGAGATTCGCGTTGTCCACGAGGTGGGGGCGGCGATCCTGCGCCGACGGCGCGCGGCCGAGGGTGCGCGTCGTCCAGGCGCCCCGCCACCAGTCGAAGCTGCCGACGGCGTCATCGAGGAGCCCGTCGGTGCCGTCGAGGCAAGTCATCGGGGCGGCGAGCATGCGCGGCGCCGCACGCGCGGCAAGAGGCTCAAGGAAGCCAGGTGTTACGCGGGTATCGTCGTTGAGGAAGAGGATGTAGCCGGCGCTCCCGGCCTCGAGGATCGCGTGAAGCGCGCGGTTGCAGGCCCCGGTGAAGCCAGCATTCTCGGTGTTCCGGAGGATGTTGGCCCGGGGGAACGCCGCCTGCACCAACCCCGGCGAACCGTCCGACGATGCGTTATCAACCACCCACAGGTCCCAGCTCGGATAGCTGATCGCCGCCAGCGCGCCGAGGTACGCCGGAAGGTGGGCGGCAGCGTTGGTGGTCACGGTGAGGATGGCGACGCGCGGGGTCACTCGCCGCCCTCGCCACGTTTGCGCGCCTTCTTTTCCGCGACGAGCCGCTCGAAGTTCGCACGGGCTTGAGGGTCGTTGGCGATCGCTTTCTCGATCCCCTCTTCGATGGAGCGGCGGATCTCAGGTGAGCTGGCGCTCAGCCGGTCGAGGTGTTCCTCCACGATGGCGTGTGGGGCTCCGACCGAAATCATGCGGCCCTGCTCCATGAGCCCGACCCGAGACGAGAAATGCTCGACCGACGCGAGGTCGTGCGAGACCATCACAATCGTGACGCCCTTCTCACGCAGGCCGGTGATATACGCATAGCACTTCTGCTGGAAGACCCCATCGCCCACTGCGAGGACTTCGTCGATGACGAGCAGTTCGGGTTCCATGTAGGCTGCGATCGCGAACCCAAGGCGCACGTACATGCCGGTCGAGTACGTGCGCATCGGCTGGTCGATGAACTCCTGGAGACCGGCGAACTCGACGATCTGCGGCAGCAGGTCCTCCATCTCGCCCCGGCGCATCCCCATGAGCAGGCCATTGATGATCGCGTTCTCCCTGCCAGT
>JAFKFP010000179.1 GCA_017308185.1 bacterium
ATTACGGCCACCGCGACCGCGAGGATCATGGCACCCATCATTGCGCGGTTAACCAGCTTGCGGCGGCGGTACAGCCCTTCGGTCCGTTCGAGCATGGAGGGCCCTGTGGCTGCGGTACTCATTCCTGTACCACCACGCGCTTTCCATTCGTGACCTTCCAAACGAGCAGGCGGGCCACGATGTTGATGATGACGGTGATGATGAGCAGCAGCAGGGCGACTTCGAGCAGCGCCGAACGCTGAATACCTGTCGCCTCATTGAACTGGTTGGCGATGACACTTGCCATGGTGTAGGCAGGGGCGAAGACGTTGTCGGGGATTTTGACGCTATTGCCGATGACGAGCGTAACGGCGAGCGTTTCTCCGACAGCGCGGGCGAGGCCGAGGATGGCGGCGCCCATCACGCCGGAGCGTGCGTACGGCAGGATAGCCAGCCGGATCATCTCCCAGCGAGTGGCGCCAAGCGCGAGGATGCCTTCACGCTGGCTCCGCGGCACAGCCGCAATGACGTCTCGTGCGACGGCCATGATGGTCGGCAGAATCATGACGGTCAGGATGAGGCAGGCCGAGAGCAGGCCGGTGATGAGGGGTGTGCCATTGAGGAACGGCACCCAGCCCAGGTAATGCACCACGAATGGCCCGAAGTGATCGCGGATGAAGACGCCCATCACGAAGATGCCCCAGAGGCCGTACACCACGCTCGGGATGGCGGCGAGCAGTTCGATCAGGTACGAGACGGGCCGCGAGACCCAGCCCGGTGCGACTTCGACCAGGAAGAGCGCAACCAGCACCGCGACAACCGTCGCCAATACCAGCGCGAAGACGGATGTGATAAGCGTCCCAACGACGAATGCCCCCGCGCCGTACACGTCATGCGAGGGGTCCCAGGTGGTGTTCCAGATGAAGGACAGCCCGGTGTGCTGGATGGAACTCCATGATTCGGCGGATAGTTCCCAGAAGAGGCCCGCAATGATGGCAATGAGGGCGAGGACTGCGCCCGCCGTGAGCGCGATGAAGAGCCAGTCTCCTGGCTTGAAGCGGTTTCTCAGGCTGGCAGCGGTGGGCCTGGTCTCACCGGCTGAGGTAATGGCCATGGGCGGCCTCCATCGGTTTGCGGAATCGTTGATGCGGCGGATGGCTGCGGGCAGCCCATCCGCCGCGAGGGCGGCGATGTCCGGTTAGGCGGTCCGGTTCATGATCTATCCTTATGACCCTCCGAGGCTTGGTTTCGCCCCGCCGTCGCATTTCAGGGAGCGGAGCGTCGTGTCGACACGTGAGACGAGGCTCGCTGGCAGGGGCGCGTAGTTGAGTTGCTTGATAGTCGCCTGCGCGCCGCTATCGTTGTATGCCCACCAGAGGAGGTTGGCGAGCGGTCGTTGGGCGCTGCACTTGCCGTCCTGCTTGTAGAGCAGGAGGTAGGTGAACGTTGCGATAGGGTAGGCATCCGCGCCGCCGACGTCCGTGAGCGACACGCGGTAGTCATCCGGGATGGTCACTCCCGTCGCGGCGGCACTGGCCGATTCGATCGATGCCTTCACGAACTGCTCGGATTTGTTCTTCATGTCGGCAAACGCGATCTTGTTTTGCAGTGCGTACGTCAATTCGACGTAGCCGATGGAGTTCGGTGTGTTCCGGACAAGGTTCGCGACGCCGGGGTTGCCCTGGCCACCCTGTCCAACTGGCCAGTTAGGTGCCGTGCCGGAGCCCACCCTGTCTTTCCACTTGGGGCTGACCTTGCTGAGGTAGTCGGTGAATACGCCGCTGGTGCCCGAGCTATCCGCGCGGTGTACGACGACGATGTCTTTGTTCGGGAGTGACAGGCCGGGGTTGAGGGCCTTCAGTGCGGGGTCATCCCACTTCTTGATCGTGCCCAGGTAGATGTTGGCGACTGTGGGCCCGTCGAGCTTGAGATCCTGGTTAACGCCCGGGACGTTGTAGGAGAGTACGACGGCCCCGATGACTGTCGGCAACAGTTGCACTTTGCCTGGGCCGCCCGCCGCGGTTATCTGGTCGTCCCTCATGCCTACATCGGATGCGCCGAAGTCGACCGTTTTCGAGGTGAACTGCTGGATCCCAGCGCCCGAACCAACGCCCTGGTAGTTGACCTGCACGCCGCTCGCCACTTTGCTGTTGTAGTCATCGAACCATGCCTGGTAGACAGGCTGCGGGAAGGTCGCCCCGGCGCCTGTCAGTTGGGCGTGGTCGCTCTTGCCGATATCGGCAGGGATCGGATTGCTCCCGGTGGACGTTGCCGGTGAACTGCCAGCAGTCGTAGCGGATGCGGAAGAGGCGGCGCTGGCGCCTGCGGTGGGTGTCGATGAAGAGCTGCCGCCACCGCAGGCGGCTGCAAGAGGCAGGATTGCGGCAAGGCCGATCCCGAAGAGAGGGAGCCACGCGGCTCGTTGTGAGAAACGGAATTGCATGTGAAGAAAGGTGTCACTCCTTCAAGATGCCCCGGGGTACAACGTGATCCTGCGCCGCCTCGTTTAACGCTCGATTAATGGCGGATGGCTGCCACGGCCGGAGATGGAGCCGCCGCGCGTACGCAACGGCTCGAGGCGAGCACGGTCAAGGCGAGGTTCATGTGCGATGGAGGCTGTGATCGTTTTGGGTATGACGCGAACACCGTTTCGAATCTGATTCAGTCTCGAAAGCGAGCCTCACGCATTTTACAAATCATTTTCGCCGCCCGCGTGGGCCTCTTACATCGGCTCGCCAAGATAACCGCGAAGGCGGGAGGATGACGGCCCCACCCGCTGGAACACCCCTCTGGTGGCTGAGGGCTCCAGGCACGCCAACCCCGTCCCGGTTTTAGCCGGGTGGCAGGCCTGGGGCCCTCGGCGCATACTGCACTTATGCCGTTTTACATACGGTCGGAAGAGTGACATGGCGCAAAAGATTCTTGTGGTTGATGACGAACAGAATATCCGTGACCTCACAACCATCTATCTCGAGAAGGAAGGGTTTACTGTCGAGACCGCGACGGACGGCCCTGATGCTATCGCGCGGTTCCAGCAGATGCAGCCGGCGATGGTGGTGCTGGACCTGATGATGCCCGGCATGGACGGGTTCGAGGTCTGCCGTGAAATCCGGCGGGATCATGATGTACCGATCCTGATGCTTACGGCGCGTAGCGATGACATCGACAAGATTGTTGGACTCGAAATTGGCGCCGACGATTACATGACGAAGCCGTTCAACCCGCGCGAGATGGTCGCGCGTGTGAAGGCGATCCTGCGGCGTGCCGAAGGCGGCAGAAAGCCCCAGAACGCGATTACGATCGGCAACTTGCTGGTTGATAAGGCACGGCGTGAAGCACAGATTGACGACGAAATGATGGAGCTCCGCACAAAGGAGTTCGACCTCCTGGTGGCGTTTGTAGAGAACCCGGGGATTGCCCTGACGCGCGACCAACTCCTCGAAAACGTCTGGGGCTACGAATACGCTGGTGAAACCCGCACCGTGGACGTGCACGTGCAACATCTCCGTTCGAAGCTGGCAGGGGCCGATGTGCAGATCGAAACCCTGCGCGGCGTGGGATATAAATTGATCGAGGTCCCCGCCTAGGCCGGAGGTGGCGCCCGTATGGGCAGCCTGCAGGTTCGTCTCTTTTTCACCTTTCTTGCGGTGATCGTCGTCACGCTCGGCCTCACCTCGGCGTCGCTGTTTCTGCAGATTGGCGCCTACCGCGATTCCATCACGTATCGGAACCTCGAAGACCTTGGGCGTGTGCTCGACTCGACAGCCAATGCGGAGATCAAGAACAGCCCCCCGGTCTCCTCTGATACGCCGGGTGGACAGGTGCCGCCGGCGAATGCCGTCCTGCTGGGCCTGCGGGCCTTGCTCACGGACCAATCGCCCGGGCCGGTCTCGGAATCGACTTCGGTCGTTATCGTGGACGGCGCGGGCAAGGTCATCCCGGAGTTGGTGGCGAGCTCGCTGGACATGGCTTCGCTCAAACAGGCGGACGTGGCGGACCTCAAGAGTCAGCCGCTCCCGGCCACTGATAACGCGGCCGTGCGCACGCCGCGGCGCTGCAAGCTGAAGCTGCCAGGCGGGCCCACCGAATTGTGTGTGCGCGTGCCGCTCACTGAGGATGTGAAGGCGAGTCTCGGACACAACGCTGCCTCGATGGTGGTGGCGCGCCCTGCAGCCGGCCTCGGTGGCCTGCTCGGGGACCTCGGACCGCAGCTGTTGTTTTCGGGGCTGATTGGTCTCGCCGCTGCGCTTGTGCTCGGCTTCCTGTTTACGCGCAGCGTTGCCGCACCGCTACGAAACATCTCGCGCGCCGCTCGGAGCATCGCGCGCGGTAATTACGCCCAGAGGGTGCCGGCGACAGGCCCGCGCGAAGTGCGCGACCTCGCGGCGAACTTCAACCGCATGAGCCAGGACGTCCAGCGCTCGCAGCAGACCCTGCGGGACTTCCTCGCAAACATCTCGCACGAGCTGAAGACACCGCTCACCTCGATCCGGGGCTTCAGCGAAGCGCTCCTCGACGGCACTATCGACGACGCAGATGGCATCGCCCGTTCGGCGCGCGTCATCAATGGCGAGTCGAACCGGCTGCTCCGCCTCGTGCAGGAACTGCTGGACCTGTCGCGTATCGAAAGCGGACAGGCATCGATGAGCGATGACGAGTTCGCGCTAGGAGAACTGCTCGGACACGTCTCCGAGGTGTTTGCGTTACGCGGCGAGGAGACCGGGGTGAAGCTCGAGATGGACACCGCGGCGAACTCGCGTATTCGCGGCGATTTCGACCGGCTCGAGCAGGTGCTGGACAACCTCATTGACAACGCGTTCCGGCACACTCCCCAGGGCGGGAGCGTCCGTGTCACGGCGAATGAGATCGGCCCGGGCACCGTGCAGGTCACTGTCGCCGATACGGGCCGCGGCATCGCCCCGGATGACCTGCCGCACCTCTTCGAGCGCTTCTATCGCGCGAACGGGACCACGCAGCCAGGGCATGGACTCGGCCTTGCGATCACACGTGAAATCGTGCGCGCGCACGGCGGCGAGATCTGGGCAACAAGCGAGCTCGGGCACGGCACGACGTTTGTATTCACGCTGCCCACCGCGGGCCGAGCAGGTTTGTCAGCCGGCGTGCGATAGCGTCCATGCCGAAGTGGCTCACGCTGGCCCAGGCGGCCATGACGATGGCCATGCGGTACAGCCCGAGGGCTTCGTAGTAGTCGAGGTTGTGGAGCGCGCGGCCGGTCTCCGCCTCGTAGGCATTGGCGAGAAGGGTGCGGCCGCCCTCGCCCGGCAGGCCGCCGAAGACCGTCAGCAGCCCCGCATAGAAGCCGAGGTCCGAGCGCGGGTCGCCGATGGCCGCCAGTTCCCAGTCCACAACCCCGACGACATCGACGCCGCGAAAGAGGTAGTTGCCGGGGTTCGGGTCGCCGTGAAGCAGTGCGAGGCGCGCATCGGCCGGCTCGTTGCGTGTGAGGAAGTCGCCGAGCGCCACGAGGAGCGGCGCCCGCCCGATGCGCAGGTGTTCGGCGCGGGCCCTCCACGAGGCGAGTTCCCCTTCGGTGGGTGATGCTTCGGGTTGTTCGCGGAGGAAGGCGAGCCCCGCGGTGCGCCACTCGACCGCGTGGACAGTCGCGAGCATGCGCGCGGCCGCCCGAAGACGCGGCGAATCCCCATACCAAAACAGCGGAAGGGTCTCGCCGCTGATACGCCACATACAGAAAAACGGCGCGCCGAGCACCGCTCGGTCTGATTCGTACCAGGCAACGGCCGGCGCGGGCACATCGGTGCGCGATAGTGCGCGCATGACGCGGAACTGCCTTGCGACGTCGTAAGGCGCGAGGATGCCGCCGGCGCGCTCGGGCCGCAAGACCAGCGGCAGGCCGATTGCATAGCCGTCGCACTGGACTGAGATGTCGAGCGAGAGCGTCTCGTTACTGGCGCCCGCCGGCAGGCGGCCGATGCGCGTGATCTCCACGTGCTCGGCGGATGGCATCCGCTCGCTGAACCACGCTTCGAGGCGGGCGCGCCAGTCATCCATGCGAAAGTTCGTCGAGCGCGGCGCGGAGGGAGGCAGCCATCGTCTCGTGGGTGTACCACGGCGCCGAGGCGCTGAACGCGCGCCAACCGTGATAGATCACCCCGAGCTCCCACACCCAGCGGGCCCTGAACCACGCCATGCCGGTCACGGCGACGCCGCGAGCAGCGGCGTAGGCCTGCACGAACGGCTGTTCATCGGCCGGCGCGAATGGCGCCCCCTTCAGCACGCGCAGCGCCATCATGTGGCCCAGGTCCGAGCGCGGGTCCGAGATACGCGCCTGTTCCCAGTCGACGACGGCAGCGACTTTGCCATCCCGAAACAGGTAGTTGAAGACATTGATGTCGCCCTGGCACAGCGCGAGTTCGCCATCAGCCGGCGCGGTAGCGCGCAAAATGCCGCCCGCGTGGACGAGGAGTGGTTCGTCGCCGCCCTCGAACCGCTCGCGGCGCCAGTCGATCGCGTCGATCTCTGCAAGCAGCGCGTTGCGGGGGGACGCCGGGACGGGCAACACCTCTGCGAGCCTGAGGGCCTGCCAGCCGGCCGTATGGATGGCGACGAGCGCCTCCAGGTACGCGCCGAAATCGGCGCCGGGCGCCTCGCCCATATGCGGGGCATCTATCCACTCAAGCACGATGAACGGCGCGCCAAGTGGCAGGTGTGCGGGCTCGCTCGCGATGAGCTTCGGCACCGGTATCGCCGATGCTTCGAGCCTCCGGATGACTTCGCCCTCGCGTACGACGTCGTACGGCTCAAAGATGCCGCGCTCGCGCTGCACGCGAAGAGCCAGGGTGGTTACGGCTGCACCGGCCAGGTCTACACGGCAGGTGATATTCGAAACTCCGCCGTCGAGCGCCGCGACGCGCGTGACCCGGGCGTCAGCGAAACCCGGCCGCATCCGCAGCCACGTTTCGAACAAGCGCGCATCAGGCAGCATGCGCCAAGTTCACCATCCCCCCGCCGCCCTTGCAAGTGGTTGCCCTTACTAGTTTTGGATCCGCCTCATCTATAGCGAGCGTAATGAGTACCGATACCCGGACTGCTACCCCCGCGAACGTAAGGTGAGCGTTACGGGGGACTGCACGTTGCCATGTTGGTTGGTACGCTGGATTCGAGGGTGATAACCATGGTGAACACGAAATTGCGGGTCGTCCGCCTGCTGTCTCTCTGCGTGATCGCGGCCGGAGCGCTCGCGCTCCTGGCGGCGTGCGGCAGTTCCAGTTCGAGCAAGGGCAACACGCCCACTGGCTCATCGACAGCCGTCGGGAACACGGCGGAAGGCGCAGGCTACTACGGCGCCGTGCCGAGCCCCATCCTGCCAAAGCCGGACATCACGCTCACCGACACGAAGGGCCAGCCTTTCAACATCGCGACCGACACGAAGGGCTACCTCACGCTCGTGTACCTCGGTTACACGAATTGCCCGGATGTATGCCCCACGTTCATGGCGCAGCTCGGCCATGTGCTGAAGACGATGCCGCCTGATGTCACGAAGAACATCAAGGTGGTGTTCGTCACCACCGACCCGGCCCGCGATACGGAGACGGTGCTCCGCAAGTGGCTCAACAGCTTCGATACAAATTTCATCGGGCTCACGGGTACTGAGGCGCAGATCGACCAGATCTCCAAGGAGCTCGGCGTACCGCCGCCTGAGAAAGAAGACCTTGGCAACGGGAACTATGGCGTGTCGCATGGGTCGTTCATCTACGCCTTCGACAAGAATGACGGGAAGGCGCACCTGATCTATCCGCAGGGCTTTAGCGACGCCGACCTGGAGGCCGACTTCACCAAGCTGGCGACCAAGGGCTTCCAGGCTTCCTGAGCCACTCATCCCACCGGGTATGATGTGCCCGCCGAACCATCCACGGGAGGGCGCACATGCCTCACGACCTCGTCCGCTACGAAACCCACGGCGCTGTCGCGACCGTCACGCTGAACAGGCCGGACGTACTGAACGCGCTCACGCGGCCGCTGTTGACGGCGCTGCATGACGCGCTCCACCGCGCCGAAGCCGATGGCTGCCGGTGCCTGGTGCTCACGGGAGAAGGCCGGGGATTCTGCGCGGGGCAGGATCTCGCCGAGATCCGTGCTGACTACGACGGGGACGGTTCGCCCGACCTCGAAGCGCTCCTGCGCGAGTTCTACCACCCGGTGGTCCGCGGCATCCGGCGGCTGGGCATGCCGGTCGTCGCCGCCATCAACGGCGTTGCGGCCGGCGCCGGGCTAAGCCTCGCGCTTGCGTGTGACTTCCGGATCGCCATCGAAAACGCCCGTTTGACCACTGCCTTCACGCGCATCGGCCTCGTGCCGGACGCGGGGATGGCGTGGACGCTCCCACGGCTCGTTGGCGTTGCGCAGGCAAACCGCCTCGTAATGCGCTCGCAGCCGGTCTCAGCAGATGAGGCGCTCGCGATCGGGCTCATTGATGAAGTCGTCGCGGGTGACCAGTTCGGGTCGCGAGTGGATACGTTCGCGTCCGAGCTGGCAGCCGGCCCGACGCGCGCTTTCGTGCTCTCCCGCAAGCTGCAGGACGAGGCGGCCACGGCGACCCTCGACACGCTCCTGGACCTCGAAGCGGGTGCGCAGCTCGAAGCCGGCAGGACCGCGGATCACCGCAACGCCGTGTCCGCCTTCCTCGAAAAGCGTCCGCCTGCATTCGAGGGCCGGTGAGGCTTCACCGGAGCGCGGTTAAAGTTCGCGCAGCACGAAAGGGCATGCTAGAATCCCGCCGCAAGCAAAGTTTGTGCCGGTCGGAAAGCGCCCTCCCCAGGCGTGGCCCACATCGGCCATCGCACCATAAGTAGGGAAAGGAACACGCCGCATGGATCTCGGCCTCAGCGAAGAACAGGAACTGCTGAAAAACTCAGCCCGCGACTTCCTCGAGAAGGAATGCCCCGAAGAGCACGTCCGTGCCATGGAAGAGGATGAGAAGGGCTACAGCCCCGAGCTCTGGAAGAAGATGGCCGACCTCGGCTGGCAGGGCCTCATGATCCCCGAAGAATACGGCGGGTCCGGCTTCTCCTTCCTCGACCTCTGCGTCCTCGTCGAAGAATTCGGCCGCGCCCTCGTGCCCGGGCCGTTCATCCCGAACGCCGTTTGCGCGGCTGAACTCATCCTCGCCGGCAGCGAAGAGCAGAAGAAGGCCCACCTTCCGAAGATCGCCGATGGCTCGCACATCCACACGTATGCCATCACCGAGCCGTCTGGCCGCTGGGACCATGAAGGCATCACCATGAAGGCCACGAAGTCCGGCAGCGACTACGTGCTCAACGGCACGAAGCTGTTCGTGCCCGACGCCGCCGTGGCTGACTACCTGCACGTCGTCGCCCTCGATGGCAACGCGCTCAAGACGTTCATCGTCCCGCGCGACCAAACCGGCATCCAGGTCACCGTCCTCAAGACCATCGCCTCGGACAAGCAGGCTGAAGTGGTCTTCAAGGATGTGAAGGTGGGCGAAGGCGACGTCATGTCGATGGACACTGCGACCGCCAGCCGCCTGCGCAACATGGCCACCAACCTCGAGTGCGCGTACCTCGTGGGCCTCGCCCAGCGCGACTTCGAAATCTCCGTGAACTACGCCAAGGAGCGCGTCCAGTTCGGCCGCCCGATTGGTTCGTTCCAGGCCATCCAGCACAAGGCCGCCGACATGGTGACCGATGTCGATGGCATGCGCTTCATCATGTACAAGGCTGCCTGGGCCACCAGCGAGGACGAAGATTCGGCCGAGATGGACACCGCCATGGCGAAGGCGTGGTGCAGCGACGCCAGCCGCCGCGTGGTCGCCCACGGCCAGCAGATCCATGGTGGTATCGGCTTCACCAAGGACTACATCATCCAGCTGTTCTTCCGCCGCCAGAAGCGCGCGGAGCTCTTCTGGGGCGATGCGGACTACCACCGCGAGCGCGTCGCGGAGATGCTCGAAATTTAATTCGGGCCTCCACGCCAGCATCAAGGGGGGAGCCGTCACGGCCCCCCCTTTCGCGTGCCTGCAACGATATCTGGTGCATGGTGAGGGCGAGCGCAGCGACACCCGGGCTCAGCGCGACGCCCTTGCGAGTGGCTGCAATGCCATCCACACCGCGTTTTCGGCTTCCTCTGCTGACGTTCCCGCTCGCATCAGGCGCCGTTCGCGGGTTGGACGGAAAACTCTCCTGCTTACACCAAGAAGTACGTACGTGTTCACCCTTAGTGGATGCCCATCCTGCGATCGTGCCGTAGCATCGGACCCGGACGGGGATTTCAAACCAGCGGAGACGACATGCAGCGACCCCTGCGCGCCGCAATGCTCTCGGCTACTTTCGGTGCCCTCTTCGCGGCTGCGTGCGGCGGTAGCAGCAGTGGCGGCACGGCCGCGGGAGCGCTTTCTTACACGGCAACGCCGGGCAATGACAACGAGTACGTGGCGGCCTACTGCAAAGCCCAGGCCCAGTTCCAGGACGCCATGGGCAACGCACTCAAGGACCCCGCGAAGCTCGCCGACGCTTCACAGTTTGACAAGCTGTATGCGCAGCCGTTCGAACGCTATGTGAAAGCGCTCGAGGCGGCGCATCCGCCATCCGACCTTGTGAAGTATCACGAAGCGCTTGTCCGGACACTCGGCGGAATCATCGAAAGCATGGACAAGAGCAAAAAGATCGACTCTCTCATCAGCGAGGCGGCGAAGATTCCTCAGCCGCCGAAAGCCGCGGCGGCGCGCCTGCAGGCCGTAGCCGCGAACAACGCTGATTGCCAGCGCTCGCAATTCAGCTTCACCGGAGGGCAAGGATGAACCGACGACTTCTACTGGTACTGATAGCGCTCTGCACCTGCATCAGCCTCACTTCAGGTGCACTGGCCGAAGGCATCACTCCCATCGGGCAACCAGCACCCGGGGGCAACGGGAACATCGTGGAAGTCACCCGGTACACGTGGCTTGGCACGAACATCGTGCGACACGACATCCTCATCGACACCGCGATCGCGGGAGACCCCCAGACAGCGGCGAACTATGTGACCGGCCCGGAGCCGCAGGCCAGCCTCAACTGCCAGGCGACTTCCGACCAGCCCGAGGTTGTGGCGCAGTTCTGCCTCAACTCGTGGAGCTGGCCCGAATCGGCGATGCCCGTGCGCGTGAAGTACAACCCGGTGGACCCGGCCGGCCTGGATGTGCCGTCGGCGATCGGGCCGATCCAGAACGCCATCGAACAGTGGTCATCGGTCACGCCCAACTTCTCGTACGTGTTCGATGGGACGACGACCGCACGCCCAACCGCCTGTGACACCGACGCCAGCGTTGATGGCATCAATACGATCGCGTGGGTCGACGGCATCGCGGGGGTCAAGGGCATCCTTGCTCAGACTTGCACGGTGCGTACGCCGGAGGGGGCGCTCCAGGGCTTCGACATGGAGATCAGCAGCAACATCCCCTGGAGCATCGACACCCCCACGCCACCCAAAACCTACGACCTCTATTCCAATATGCTTCATGAAATGGGACATGGCGCGGGCCTGGCTCACTCGCAGTACTCGAGCGCCGTGATGTACTCGTCGCTCAACTCTGCGACGGAGAAGCGGACGCTGACGCCCGACGACATCGCAGCTCTGGAGGCGAAGTACGGCGATTCAACGCAGGAAGGCAACCCGGTGGTGGTAGGTCCGCACGATGCCTACAAGCTGAATGTCCCGGGCATCATTCACGACTAGCCAGGCAGCCCGAGCGCGGACGCCCGTTTAGAAATCCAGGTCGCTCGGAATGCCGTGGTCGTGGCTGTGGCCGCCCGGGCCGTGTGAGTGTCCGTGCCCGCCGAAGTCGTGCGAGTGTCCATGGTCATCGCCGTCGAAATCGCCGCCTCCGTCGTCCCAGGGGGCGGGCCCATCTTCGACGCCTGCTGTGGCCCGGCCCACGACGGCGAAGCCGCCGAGCGCCTTCTGCGCTGGTTTCCCGCACGACCCGCAGGGGACCGACTGAAGGACATCGGACATGGGCATGCGCTTTTCGGTGCGGGCGCCACACGCCGGACAAACGTACTCGTAAAGTGCCATTCGCCAATCGTCCATTGCCGGCGAACCCGCGTCAATGGCGGCCCGCTACGCCAACAAGCCGAGGCGTTGTGCGATGGGCTCGCGTGCCCACGGATATACCTCGCCAAACCCGCGCAAGAGCCCGAAACAGCCGCTGATCATCATGTCGCCGAAGGGCGCGACGAACGTCGGATGCAGCGCTGTTTGGCGCACTTTTTCGCGCTGCGGACCCGTCACCGCGACCATGGGGGGAAGCGTGTCGCACACCAGTGAGCGGTCGGCATGGTAGGCGCCATGGCCCTTCGAATGGAACACCTCATCCTGGGTCAGCGAACCCGCCGCGAGGCGTTGGGTGAAGGACTCGATCTGTGCAGTGGTCAGCTCACCCGTGTGGTGCTCGAAGAGGCTCGCGATTTGGCGGCCGTGGAGATGAAAACCGAGCAGGTGCATGTTCCCGAGGTTGAGCACGACGCGTTCCTCGCAGGCCGCAACGCGCTCATCGTGGATGGCGCCCAGCGCAGCCGCAGGGCCGGTATCCATGAACGCCACCGGCGCATCGCTGCCCGCCGAGGCTACCATCGCGCGCGCTCGCGTCAGGTACTCTGGCAAATCGCCGGGCAGCATCGCGAATGCCAACAGGTCGTTCCGCGCCGCGACCGTCCGCCGAAGATGTTCGAACCGGAACAGCCGGTCAGAGACGCCAGGGGGCGCCGCCCCGTGGTCGAGGCACCCCAGCGCGAGCCCGTCGAACTTCGTATCGACTTCGAACGCTAAGAGTGCCGTCCGAATCGCGCCCATATCCAGGTCGCGGAGGGTGACGCGCTCGCCGTCGATCACGCGTGCTTCGTCAGCGGAGACGATGGTTACGCCCATCTCGCGCACCCGCTCCGGGTCGTCGTCGAATGTCTGGGCCGCTTCCGGCGTCGCGAATGCCCGCCCGCCCGCCGCGAGGAACGCCTCAAGCGCCCAGGCGCACGGCCCTCCGCCAGCGACCGACCCATCAAGCACGAGTGCGCGTCCGATAGCGCCGGCACGCCGGATACGCCGCGCAGCGATCTCGGTGGCCGAAGGCAGCACCATTTTCACGCTGTTCTCGACCGGCTGGTCCGAGTCGAACAGCAGGATGTCCTGCGTGCCCGTGCCCATATCGATTGCGAGGATCCGCATAGGGGGATTGTACCGCCCGGTGGTTAGCCGCCGGTGTCCGGTCGCGGGTTCCGGGGCGCCGGCTCGTTCACCGGGTTCGGCGGCCGCTCTCCGCGGAACACCGCGAGGATGTTTTCCGCCGCCATGCGCGCCATCTTCGAACGCGTGGCGAGGCTTGCGCTGCCGATGTGCGGCGTAATCAACACGTTGTCGAACGAGTACAGCCGATGGTCGAGCGGCAGGGGCTCGGGTTCCGCCACGTCGAGCGCAGCCCCCGCGATCTTGCCGTTCTCGATCGCCTGCACGAGCGCATCCTGGTCGATGACGCCGCCACGCGCGGTGTTCACGAGGATCGCCGAGCGCTTCATGTGTGCAAGCTGATCCGTGCCGAAGAAGCGCCGCGTTTCGGGCGTCAGCGGCGTATGCAGCGAGACGAAATCGGCTTGCCCGAGCAAGTCGTCCATCGAAGCCCACTCGGCGAGGCCCTGCTGTTCAACGCCGGGCTTTCGCGTGCGGCTCGTGTAGAGCACCCGCATGTTGAAGCCTCGTGCACGCCGCGCGACCGCCTCGCCGATCTCTCCCATCCCGATGATGCCGAGCGTTGCGCCGAACACGTCCGGCCCGACAAACGCCGTCGGGGACCACGCGCCCCAGCCGTGTTCGCGCGTGCGCCGATCGCTTTCGGCCACGCGGCGCGCAGCACTCAGCAATAGTGCAAACGTGAAGTCGGCGACGGTTTCGGCCAGCACGCCCGGCGTGTTCGTCACCCAGATGCCGCGCCGCGAGGCCGATTCGAGGTCGACGTTGTCGTAGCCGACGGCCACGTTCGCGATCACCTGGAGCATCGGCGCCCCTTCGAGCATAAGGTCGTTGATGGGGTCGCTCACCATCGTCATCGCGCCGTCCGCGCCCGCGATGCGCTCGGCGAGTTCCTCCCACGACGGTGGCTGTTCCACCGGCCAGAGGTCGACGGCGCATCCGGCACTTCGCAAATGGTCGAGCGCATCACCGGGCACGGCCCGGGTCACAAAAACACGATTCATGGTATCGATGATACTTCCGAGTACCGAGTACCGAGTACCGAGTTCCGGGTACGCTCGTCGGCTCCGGCCGCCATTCCCTGCCGCGGGCTCCCTGTTCCCGTATACTCCGGGTACCACCTACCCAAGGAGAGCGCCGCATGGACGAACAGGCCGAAGCCGCGAAAAAATCCACCCTTCTCATGATCCCGTACGGGCTGTATGTGTTGACCGTGAAGGACGGCGATGACATCGCCGCGGGGACGATCAACTGGGTCACGCAGACGTCGTTCAAGCCGCCATTGATTGCGATGGGCGTCAAGACTGATTCGAGTGTCTACAGCCTTATCAAGAGCAAGGGCGAGTTCGCCCTGTCGTTCCTCGAGAGCGGCCAGAAGGACGTGGCGTTCGCGTTTTTCAAGCCCACCGTCGTCGAAGGCAACACCATCAGTGGACAGGAATACGAGACCGCTGAGACTGGCGCGCCCATCCTGGTCTCAGCCCCGAACTGGGTCGAGGGGCGCGTGGTCGGTGAAGTTGCCGTGGGCGATCACGCCACTATTATCGGCGAGGTGACGAACGCCGGCGCACGCCGCGAAGCGAAACTGCTCACACTCGATGAAGTGGGCGTGAAGTACGGCGGCTAACCGGCGATAGACGATGGATGCGAGACCGCAGTCACACCCGGCTGCGGTCTTCTTCGTACGGCGCCGCGTCACGTACCACAGCGCGGAATGGGCGGAACATCGTGTCGAAGCGGCGCACGTTCGAGGGCCGGTGGATGCCCTGGTGTTCGCACGCCGAGCCGACCGAGCAGCTGGCGCAGCAATAGGAGCGTCCCGCCATGATGTGCGGCTCCGTTGTGAATGCAGCGCGGCAACGGATGCAGTGGTAAACGGGCAAGACATCGGCCATCGAAACACCCCGGCGGGCCACTCTTCAGGCGATGGCCCGGCCTTTATTGTCGCCGCACGAAGCCATTGCGGCCAACCGTGTGCATCGACAAGCAGCGAGCCCGCGGGCCACAATCGGCACATGGTACACATCAACCGCGTCTACACCCGCGCCGGCGATACCGGCACCACGGCCCTCGGTGGCGGCCAGCGCGTGCCCAAGGATTCCGCCCGCATCGAAGCCTACGGCGTCGTCGATGAACTCAACAGCTGCATCGGCCTCGCAGTCGCACTGGGGCTCGATGCCTCGATGCAGCCGCGGTTCTTCGTCACCCAGCAGGTGCTCTTCAACCTCGGTTCTGACCTTTGCTTCATCGAAGAGGACAAGCAGCGGCTGCAGCTTCCGGGGATCGAACAGCACCACGTTGACGACCTCGAATCGTGGATTGACGAGTGGGAGCCGGAAGTCGGCCCGCTCAAGAGCTTCATCCTCCCGGGCGGCGACCCCTCGGCCGCGCAACTCCACGTTGCGCGCACGGTGTGCCGTCGTGCCGAACGTCTCGTGATCGGGCTTTCCCGCGAAGAGGCCGTGGGCGCCCTCGTGATCCCTTACCTCAACCGCTTGAGCGACTTCCTGTTTGTGGCTGCCCGCTACCAGTCGAAGCTCTCGGGCCGCGGGGACATCCTCTGGGATAGCCGCGGCTACTGAGCCCGCCATCCCCCGCGAATTGCGACATATTCGCGAGGCAGATGGCTCTCCCGTTCAGCCCCGACGGCACATGGCGATGCTACCGTTGCCGGGGAGGAGCTGATGTGGTCCGCCTGAAAGACCTCTTCTCACGCGATGTTGTGGCCATGGCCGAAGGCCTGTTCATCGGCCATCCTGCCGATGTGCTCATCGACGTTGAGCGCCATTGCATCGGGCTGATCGTCGTTGAAGCTGGCAAACGCTACGAGACGTCAGTGGTGTGCCCGCCTGACGCCGTCGCCAACTATGACGAGGATACGCTCGCCATCCCAGGCCTCTCTTCTCTTCGGCTCGGGTGCAGCGATGACTGCGCGATGGAGATGATGCACAAGGGCGTGAGAATGCGCGGACGGGCTCTGCTTTCGCGCGAGGGCCATATGTTGGGCCGCATCGTTGGTGCGGAAGTCGATCCAACAGGCGCCATATTGCAGTACGAGATCAAGTCTCCCGGGCTCCTGAGCTGGCTGCGGCACGCGCGGGTCATCTACCCTGATGAGCTTGCCGCGAGCGGCGCGGATACCGCCGTGGCTGATACCCCTGAACTCCATTCCCACAACGAGACGCGAGGATAACCGGCCAGGTTCAGACCGGCTTTGACCAGGCGGCTGTATGCAGGCGGGTCCAGCCGAGGCGCCCGAATAGCCGCATCGCTGGCCAGTTTCCCGCCTCAACGATGATGCGCATCGCGCCCAGGCCGCGCATTCGTGTCCGAGATTCGAGTTCGGCGACGAGCGCGTCGCTGACGCCCCTCCCACGCGCTTTTGGAGCGACGACGAGGTCGTGGATATGCGAGTACAGCCCATCGGACGCGCAGAAGATCGCCCCCGCGAGGCCCTCTCGCGCTTCTGCTACAAGGCATAGGCCGGGGTCGAGCCGTTCGAAGGGCTGTAGTGCGCCCGGGTCGCGATCGGCCGCCACCCAGAGGGTGTGCAATGCGTCGCGGTCGGCTTCCCAGTCGGCTTCGCGTACGCGCAGACGTGCGGCGCGGCGGTTCCGCGCCGGGTTCCCGGGAGGAGTTGGCGCGCGCTCCAGCAGGTCCGG
>JAFKFP010000003.1 GCA_017308185.1 bacterium
CAGCCGGCCGTGCGCATCCACCACGATGCGGATCGGCTGACGGACGGCTTCCACCCCTCCGGGCCTGGCCGTCAGCGACGGGTCATCAGCAAGGGCAGTCCCACTCCCCACGAGTACGGCATCGACCCAGGCGCGTTCGGCATGGACTCGTTCGCGCGCGCGGCCGCCCGTAATCCATTTCGATTCACCGGACGCAGCGGCGATCCGGCCATCAAGACTCGCCGCGTACTTCGCGATGACGTAGGGCATGCCAATCTCGCGGTGCTTCAGATAAGGGCGCAGGAGGTCCAGCGCCTGGGCATGGCCATCGCCTGTTTCGACGTGAATGCCTGCATCGCGCAGGATCGCGATGCCACGGCCGCGGATGTTTGGGTCGGGATCTTCGAGCGCGATGACGACTTTCGAGACGCCAGCCTCGACGATCACCTCCGCACATGGGCGCGTCCGTTTGCCCGGAAATGGCGCGCATGGTTCGAGCGTGACCCAGAGCGTGGCGCCCCGAGCATCGATACCGGCAAGCGCGGCAGCCTCGGCGTGCGGCCCGCCGGGGGGTGCGGTGGCGCCGGTAGAGACGATTCGTGCATCACGCGTCACCACGGAGCCCACCCAGGGGTTCGGACTGGTATAGCCTCGGACGCCGCGGGCTGCATCGAGTGCGATGCTCATTGCGGAAGATGGGGCCTGCATGGGGGACATGGTAGCGGAGCGCCGCACGAGTGCGAGAGATGTCAGGCCGAGGGGATGGTGGCATCCGGGTGGGCGTCGTACTCGGGGAGATAGGGCTTGATATCGAGCACGGGCGTCGCATCGATGGCGTCGAGGCCACGGACGCGAAGCACGGCGCCATCGATCCCAAGAAGCCGCACGACTGACACCCCGAGGTGATTCGGACGCAGTTGACTGCGCGTCGCCAAGATCCCGTAGGTGTTTCCGGTGGCGAGCGTCAGGGTCTCGGGCTTTTTGGGTGCATCAGCCGCGAGGTCCATATAGAAGGTGATCAATACGTGGCTGTAGGCATCGAGGCCGGCCACCTTACCGGCGTGCTCGGCGAGGATTTCGATGCGGCTCTCGACCTTCTCCCAACCCCGCGGGCGCGGCTTCGTCACCTCGTTCCGCACGTAGCCGATCGCCTGGAGGAGAACTTCCTGTTCCGGGTCATCGCGGTGGCCGGGTCTCGGGCGCCGGAAGATGCCCACGGCTCAACCCTGGGTGCGAATCTGCTGTTGGAATTGCTCGGGAGTGAGCCCGTATGCACCCGCAATTCGGCCCACAAAATCGGCGAAATCGCGCCCCGCGGTGAGACCGCCATCGACCGTGATCGCCTGGCCTGTCACGTACGACGAATGATCGCTTGCAAGCCAGGCCGCGGCGTCGGCGATATCGAGGGGCAACCCGGCGCGCTGCATTGGGGCGATGCCTGCGAACGCGTCACCAAGGCGGCCTCGCACGGCATCTTTGATGCTCTGGTTATCGACGCCGATGCCGGCCGGGAAGATGTTCGTGACGATGATCCCGGGGCAGATCGCGTTGGCACGCACGCCGAACGGGCCAAGTTCGACGGACACCGAGCGGGTCAGGTGAATGACCGCGGCCTTCGCCGTGCTGTAAACGTGCGGCCCGAAGCCCGCCTGGAGCCCGGCCACGCTGGCAGTGCTGACGATGCTTCCGCTGCGCTGTTGCTTCATGACGGCCGAGGCGTGCTTGATGCCGAGGAAGACGCCGCGGAGCAGGACGGCCATCGTGGCATCGTAGCCTGCCGTGTCGGTCTCTTCGATCGGTCCGGAGACGCCGCCGAAGCCCGCATTGTTGAAGATGCAATCGAGCTTGCCCCACTTGCCGACGGCATGCTGGATGGCGCCGCGGACATCATCTTCCTGAGAGACGTCGGTGTGGAGGTAGGTGGTGGATGGGCCGAGTTCTTCGGCGAGTTGGTGGCCGGGGCCATCCTGGATATCAGCAATGACGACGCGCGCGCCTTCTTCGACGAAGCGACGCACCGTGCCTTCGCCGATGCCGCTCGCAGCGCCAGTGACAACGGCTACTTTGCCATCGAGAAGTGACATGTGCGGACATTGCCTCCGAATGGGGTTCAGTGGAGTCTACAGGCGCGGACGGCGAACGGCGAACAGGAGCAGACAGACCGGGGGCCGCGGACGGAGATCGACGATCGTGAGACGGGGAGATGCAGGAGTGCGGGAAGCAGGATGGGTGAGGCGGCGGCAGCCGCAACAGGCTCCGAGGAGGCAGCACACCTGTTCGAAGATGGGATGAAAAAGCTAGCAAAATAGGGCGAAATCTGGTAGTATTGAGAAGGCGGGTTCGCAATTCGATGGTGCGCGAAGCGTCGCTTGAACGAGGCTATTTTTACTCTTTATGACAACACAACAGGCCACTCCGAACTCCTACACCGCCGATAACATCCAGGTGCTCGAAGGGCTCGAAGCGGTACGCCGCCGCCCTGGCATGTATATCGGGACGACGGACAAGTCTGGGCTTCATCACCTCATCAAGGAGCTTGTCGACAACGGCGTCGACGAGGCGATGGCGGGCTTCTGTGACCGCGTCGAGGTGATCATTGGCGCAGATGGCTGGTGCACCGTTCGCGACAACGGCCGCG
>JAFKFP010000323.1:0-2585 GCA_017308185.1 bacterium
GGGTTCCACGATTTCTTTCTGTTGTTTCTCGTGTGGCTGGGCGGGATCCTGCTGTACGGCTTTCAGAGCGTATGGTTTGGGACGGCACAGGCCGGAGAGGCTTCCCTGGAGTGGGGCCGCCGTCTCGTGAGACGAGCGAGCATCTAGCCGCCGCCTTCGTGATCCGGTGGGCGTCTGGCTATTGTGACTGCGGGTGCGACGATGATCGGCCCGTGGCTGCGAGCGTGAAAGGAGCAGCAAATGTCGAAGCACGGTGTGTACGGAGCGATGGCGCTGGGAAGCGCCGCGGGCGTTGGTCTATCGTTCGTGATTCCCGGCCTCATGCTGGGCGCGGGGATCGCCATTGGCGCGGGCGCGGGGCTGGCTATCGGCGCGGAGGGACACGCCTGTCGCTGGCCGTGGCAATCGCGGTCCGAGGATGAAGGGGGCGACAGGTAGAGCTGCCCGAAGCGAGCGCTCAGGAGCTGCTCAGGCCCTGCCAGACGGCCTGATTCGAGAAGAGCAGGTCGTGCATCGGCCAGAACTTGCCCTGGTCAGCGGCGCACTGCGCGGCCATGGCTGCGTTACCGGCGTTCGGATGCAGCTGCGGGATGGGGAAGTTGAGGAACGCAAGGCCGACGTCGGGCCCGAGCAACTTTCGCAACTGCGGGAGATCCTGCTGGTACCAGCGTTCGCAGAATGGGCACTGGAAGTCGCTGAACTCCACCACCATGACTTTCGCGGTGGCGCTGCCTTCGATGTGTGCGCCGCTGATGTCGGGCCGGGTGTCGAGGATTTTGAAGTAGGGCGGGTTCTGTTTGGCGAGCGCCTGGATGGTGGGTGAATAGCCGTCGAGCGTTGTGGGGCTGCCCTTGAGCTCGGCGTCTATGACCTCCTTGAGGGTCGAAAATGGCTGTGCTCCAACGAGCATCTTGTTGTTGACGAAGAAGGTCGGGGTGCCATTGACGCCAAGCTGCACGCCTTCCTGGATCTGTTTGTTGATGATATCTGCGGTGGCCTGGTTGCCGATGCATTGGAGCCACTTCGCCTGGTCAAGACCGAGCTGGCTGGCATAGCCGGCGAGCACGGACTTGAGCGAGGCGGCCGGCGTGGGGGATACGAGCGTGCTCACGCCAGGATTACTGCCGGAGACGCTTTCGGTTGCTGCCGCCGGAGAGGAGTCCGAATTATCGCCGAAAAGTGCCCAACCGAGCAGGACAAATCCGCCGATGATCCCTGATCCGACAAGGATGGCGAGTGGCGCGAGGAAGTACGTCCAGAGCGGCCGCACAGGGGCCTGTGGCATAGCCGGCTCGGGCACGTGCGGCGAGGGCGGATTCGGCTCCGGGTCGAGCTGGTCACCGGGATCCATCACATGGACATGGTGGTGGATGGCGCTGTTGCAGGGTAGCTGTGCGGTGACCAATCCGCGTCCGCGTTGAATCCGGGGCTGCTTTGGCTCACCAATACCGGTTAGCCCCGAAGGGCCTCTCGAGCCTCGTAAAGCCCATAGAGCACGAGGACGAGACCGGCAGCGATGTCTGCCCACCACCAACCGAACGCGGCGTTGAGTACGAGCCCCACGAGGATGGCCACGGCGAGGGCTCCATCAACAACAGTCACCCGCGATTCCGCGAGGAGAACGCGGTTTCCGAGCTGCTTTCCGGTCCGAGCTTTGCCGTAGGCCAACGCAAACATCGCCACTGGCGTGGCTGCCAGCCACCCGATCCCGAGCGGAGACGATCCGGGCCGAATATCTGCTGCAAGCGTCACCGCGGCCTGCACGACGATGTAAACGCAAAGGAGGACAAACGCGAGACCGATGAGGCGCACTGCGCGCCGTTCGCCCTCCTCGCTCGCCGTGCCGTTGAGCTGCCTGATGACCACAATCGATGCGAAGATCTCGATGAATGAATCGAATGCGAATCCCGCAAGGGCGACGGATTGAGCCGTGACTGCGGCGGCCACGAGAAAGCCTATCTCGACAACGTTCCAGCCCATGGTGGCGTATTCGAGCCGAATGCCGAGCCGGAGTAAATTCCCGTGTGTTGGTTCACCAGGAGCCGATATCGTTGGCCGTTCTGTCTCGATGTTGCGTCCCTCGTGTGAGGCGTATGCCGGTTCGATTGTTCAATGTTCAGCGCCGCGGCGGCGGAGGACGGCGAGGGTCAGATCTTCGACGGTCGTAAGCGAAGCGTCATCGCTCACGGCTTCTTCCACCCACCGTTTCGCCTCGGCGCGGCTGAAGCCGAGCGCGGCAACTGCCTCCGCTGCGTCGATCGCGAGGCGTTGCGAACCCACCGATGCCGCATCGACGGGCTGTTGGACTTCTCCGTCGTGCATAGCCGCCTCGGCGATGACCTTGCCTCGCAACGTGGCGATGATCTTGTCGGCCGCGCGTGCGCCTATCCCGGGCAGTCGGGTGAGGGCCGCGCGATCTTCCTGTTCGATGGCACGGGCGATGGTGCTGACAGAAACGTTCATGGCTTTGACGGCTTTTGAGGGGCCGATCCCCTCGACCGTGGTGAACTTTCGAAAAAAGTCGCGTTCGGCGCGGCGCAGGAACCCGACCAGTACGGGCACCGGCTGGTTGGCCGTTGCGTGGT
>JAFKFP010000323.1:2595-3765 GCA_017308185.1 bacterium
CGGCCGGGTCATCGAGGTTGCGCTCACCGGCGAGGGCCTGAAGCTCCGGCCAAAGGACGAGGGGCACGAGCACCTCGTAGCCAACACCCGCGACGTCTACCTCGACGCTCGGCCCCGCCGTTTCCATGCGCACCAGGCGGCCGCGGAGGTGGCTAATCACACGAAAACTCAGGACTCACTGAGGATTCAGCGGTTGGGCGTCGCGAACCGGCCAGCGGGAATTGGGTCATGCGCATGCTGTGGAGTATGGAGCAGGCGGGAACTTCACAACAACGGACACGTCCTGAGTCCATAGCCCTCAGCCCCGTACACTATGCTGGTGCCGGAGTTGCATGAGGTTGAGACTATTCGACGCGACCTGGCGCCGCTGGTGGTTGGCCGGCGTGTGGTCGACGTGGACGTGGACGTGGCGACTCTGCCCTTGCTCGCGCACGTACCGATCGCTGTGCTTCGGGCGAACCTTGTGGGTCGCACGTTCGTCGAGTTAGGACGGCGTGGGAAGTACCTGTTGTTCGGGATGGACGACGGGCGTGTCTTCGTGTGCCATCTGCGGATGACCGGGCGGCTCGTGTGGCGCGCACACGACGCTCCGCCGGAGGTGTATCAGCGGGCGTCCATCGAACTCGACGATGGCCATGACCTGCGGTGGTCGGACCTGCGCAAATTCGGGACGTGGCGGATCGCGGAAAGCACAGACGATGTCGTGAAGCAGCTCGGTCCGGAACCGATAGATGATGATTTCACGCTGAAACAATTCAGGGCGGCACTCGCGGGACGATCGGCGGCTGTGAAATCAGTGCTGCTCGACCAGCGGCGAATCGCCGGGCTCGGGAATATTTACGTCGATGAGGCCCTCTTCGAGGCGCGGGTCCGGCCAGATACGCCGGCTGGCATGGTGTCACCCGCAGCGACGAAGCGGCTATACGCAGCGTGCCGGGCCGTGCTCGAACGCGGCATCGCAAACCGCGGGGCGTCGTTCAAGGATTATGTGGATGGCGAAGGCCGGAAGGGCTCCCAACACATGTACGTGCAGGTATTTCGGCGCACCGGGAAACCATGTTACGTCTGCGGGACCCCTATCGAGCGGACGGTGGTAGGCCAACGTGGCACCCACTTCTGCCCAAAGTGCCAACCACGCTTCAGGAGGAGGAACACGCGTGCTGATTGAAC
>JAFKFP010000323.1:3784-5620 GCA_017308185.1 bacterium
TTGCCCGCCACGAGTGCGCTGCAGAGCGAGATACTCGGCGAACGCGTGGGCTCGCCGGAGCGTATACGAATCGAGGCGCCGGGAAGTGCTCCGCTGATCGTGGTGGTGCGCAGACCCGCGGACAGCGACGCGGCGTCCAACCAGATAGCGGTGATGGAAGCGCTCACAGGAGCGGGCTTTGCGGCGATGCCGCGGCTGCTGGCCGTGACTGGAGGTGCGACCGTGGAGAGCTGGGTCGACGGGGCCACGGCTCTTGCGTTTGTACCGCCGCCGGGTTCGCTCGACGCTGCGGTCACGGCGCTTGCAGCCCTGCACGCATTGCCCTTGCGCGAAGGGCTCCGCTGGGAGCTCAGCGCGGCAGAGACACTGCCGGCCCCAGACGTCCCGCTGTACCGACTCGGATTCGCAGCCTCAGAACGCGAGCCTGCGATGGCCCCGCTCGCAGCGGCGCACGAGGCACTCCTGGCGTCGCCATTCGGGTTCGTCCACGGCGATGCAACGGCTGCGCGTTTTCTGCTCGCGCAGGGCCGGGCGACCCTGATCAACTACGCTCGCGCAGGATTCGGGGCTCAGCTTTTCGATGTCGCCGCGTTCTTGCTGACGGCGGGGTTAGAACCCCCGGCGCGGCGCACCCTGGCCCTCCGCTACGCCGAGGTGCGGGACCTGCCGCCAGGAGAGACGGCGAACCTCGTCGACCTGGCAGGACTCGTGTGGGGCTTCGAAACCCAATTGGGGCTTGCCCGCCGGCAGGTGGAGATGCTGGGAGACGATGCAGCCAGCGCGGAGCTCAGTACGGAGGCGGCACGCATTGAGCAGGGTTTGCGGAACGCGGCCGGCGACCATCCTATGGCAGCTGCGATCCGTTCGGCACTCTGGCCATCGTAGAATCATAAAATGACTCAGCCAGCATTTCCCGGCGGCCTGAGCGAACTGGACTTCGTAGAGGCGTACTGCTACGCAGCGTTGCGTAAGCCGTCGGCTGCCGCAGACTCGGCACTTCGGGCACTGGTATTCGCCGACACCGCGGACCGGCCACTGCTGGTCGGACTCATCGCGCAAGAACTGACGGAGGCTGCCTTGCGCCTGGTCGCCGTATTCGAAGCGTTGTCAGATCGCAGATATAGCATCGCGCGGTCGCTGATGCGGCCGCTCCCCGGCGTGGAGGAATGGAAGGCGTTCGTGCAGTATGCGGGCACATTCAGCCCAGACCAGATGGTGCGCGAACTGCACCTGCCCGAGGACGCGCTGCCGTATGCAGAGACGCTTCGCAGCCAGCCAAATTTGGCTGACTATACGGGGCTAATTTCGGCAGCGGCAGCACGTAACGGGATGCTGCTTGTGCCGCGATTTCCGCGACATCCGGCGCCGGCGGAGTGCTGGTTCGCGGGGGTCGGCCAGGAGGGTGAGATGATGGCGGCGAGTTTCGAGGCGAGCGAACAACATGCGGCCGGGCTCGCGGACGTGACCGGTGACCTTGCGGACATCGCTCACGGATTTCTGCGATCGTACCTGCACACGAGGCGTACAGCGGGCCGCCGTGACTGAGCGAAGCCCAGCGGCGGGGGAGACGGGCATGTTGACGGACTCGAATGAGTGGCGGCCGGGGCCGAAGAATGCCATTACCGACGTGGCCGGGATCCGCGTGGGCCACTGGACCGACAGGCGGCGGGCGACTGGTTGCACCGTCATCCGCTGCGAGACTGCGGTTGCGGCTGCAGTCGATACCCGTGGCGGGGCGCCCGGAACGCGTGAAACCGACGTGCTGGGACTCTCAAATCTTGTACGTACCTGCCATGCGATCGTGCTGACGGGAGGGAGTGCTTTCGGACTCGCGAG
>JAFKFP010000180.1 GCA_017308185.1 bacterium
GCGCGGGTATCGGCCAGCGCGTCGGGGTTGAGCGGCCCTCCATCGTGGCGCTCGCCGTGCTCGCCATACGTGGCGCATTCGATGTGACACGTCCAGCCGGCTCGGCTCGCGAGAGCAATGAGGCCGCCGAAGGCGTAAGACTCGTCGTCGGGATGCGGGATGAAGGCGAGGAGCGTGGGCATGGTGGGATCCTATCGATCGAATCCGCGGAGCTCACGCCCGCCAAAGACCACCCGAGCAATCTCGACGACGTCATCGTCGAATCGATAGAAAAGGAGCCAGGTGCCTCTCACAGGCCAGCACAGCAAATCCGTGCGCCTCACACTGGGGTGCCGGTGCCCGATGTCTGGCATCTCCTGGAGACGTTGAAACGCGCGCCCGATCTCGCGGATGAGCCGCTCAGCGGACTACGGGCTTTCCTCTGCCACGAAGGCCCAAATCTCGTCGAGGTCGTGGCCGACCCCCGGGCCAGCAACAAGGCGCCTCATTCAGCGTGGCTTGTGTGCGCCGGCCAGCCGCTCGCGGCCGCGACGCACGACACCCTCGATCAATTCGGCCGTGAAGGGAATGCCCTTACCTGCACCGAGCTCCGCGACGGCTCTGTCCAGGCTGTCGTTCAGTTCCGCCCACCACTCGTCGCTCCGCCCCTCGAAGAGCGCCTCCGTTTCGCGATCGTCCTCGACCCACGCAGCGAAAGCGCAATCCACGGCCTCGCGCTCGTCCTTGACCCGCCCGCTAGCGACCAGTTCGGCGATGCGCTCGCGAGCCCACTCGGATATTTCGACTTCCATGTGGGAAGGATATCAGACGACCCGTGCGCAAGGCCGGACGTCAAAACGGTTCATGCGGCGTGTGCTAGAGTGCTTTCGCATAGAAACAACAGGAGGACATTGAATGGCTGGACGCCTTGAAGGCAAGGTTGCAATCGTCACTGGAGCGGGTCGCGGGATTGGCCGCGGCGAGGCGCTGTTGCTGGCGAAGGAAGGCTGCCGTGTCATCGTCAACGATTTCGGCGGCGACCGGGCCGGCGAAGGCGGCGACCAGTCTCCCGCGGATGAGGTGGTTGCCGAAATCAAAAAGATGGGCGGAGATGCTGCGGCGAACTACGGCAACGTCGCGAACTTTGCCGATGGCGAAGCCATGGTGAAGCAGGCGCTGGATACGTTCGGACGGCTGGATGTGCTCGTGAACAACGCCGGCATCCTGCGCGACCGCATGGTCTTCAATATGACGGAAGCGGAGTGGGATGCGGTGATCGCGGTGCACCTGAAGGGGCACTTCACGGTCACGCGGTTCGCATCAATGGTGTTCCGCCAGCAGCGCAGCGGCGCGATTGTGAATACGTCCTCGGAATCAGGCCTCGGCAACATGGGGCAGGCGAACTACTCCGCCGCCAAGGAGGGCATCACGGGCCTCACGCGGACGCTTGCGCTCGACCTCGGCCGCTACGGCGCGCGGGCGAACGCTATCCGGCCGCGTGCTGCCACGCGCCTGACGATGAGCCCGGAGATGGAAGAGGCGCGGAAGAAGCGCCAGGCAGCAGCCGCTGCGGGTACGCCCGTTCGAGAGGTGGCAGACGGTGACCAGGCGATCGCCCACATCGACCAGCTGGCGCCGGAACTGGTTGCGCCGCTCGTGGTGTTCCTCTGCACCGACAAGGCATCGAACATTAATGGCCGCGACTTCATCGTGGGCGGCAATGAGATCAGCCTGATGTCGCAGCCCCAGCGTGAGCGCACGATCTATCGCGAAGGCGGATGGGATATGGACTCGCTCGACCGCGTGTTCGCAAGCACGCTGGGCGCCGGGGTGAAGAACCCGCAGCCTCCGCAAGCGCCGAAGTAGCACCGGACCGTACACCGAGGAGCAGCCGGGCTATCGCTCGGCTGCTCTTAATTGTGCCGGCAGCTACTCCTCTATCGTGAGCACGTCTCCCGCAGATAGAGACGGGAGCGCTTGCAAGAGCCGCGGGACGAGTGGCAGAAGTTCCTGATACCTGGTGTGACGCGCCCGGAGCACGACGATCGCGAAGGAATACTGAGCAATGGAATGTTGCTGCGGGAGCCCCTGATCGACGGTGACAAGTACGTCGAACCGTCCTTCTGCGCGGCGCAACAGCATTGCATCCTTCGCACCGAGCCAGCGCTCATCGTGTACCGTACTCACCTCATGTCCGACGATGTCCGCCTTCAGGCGCCGGGGTACACACTCATCAAGCAGAATTCGCAACCTGCCGCTCCACGAGCTCGCCCGCCGCGTCGAGCACCGAGGCTACCTGATCGCGGCCAACACCCGGAAAGTCCAGCAAGAACTCGTCAATGCTGTCCCCGCCGGCGAGATAGTCGAAGAGTATCTTCACCGGCACCCGCGTGCCCTTAAACACCGGGGTGCCCCGCATGATCTCGGGATCGATGGCGATGCAAGACGGAGTATCCACGTGCACATGATAAAGCATGTCGACAACCCGTTGAGCAGGCGGATGTGTTGGGACGGCACGGCGTCGATCTCTGGCTCCAACGTTCCCACCCTGCCGAGCGCGAAAGCGGCTTCCTCACATGTGAGGAAGCCGCTTCGGATATGACGCGCTGGGACGCGACGCCCGGTTAGTTGAGCCGCTCGACGACCGTCGCGGTGCCGATGCCGCCGCCCACGCACATCGTAATCAGGCCGTAGCGGCCGCCGGTGCGTTCGAGCTCGTTGATCATCGTGGCGAAGAGACGAGCGCCGGTGCAGCCGGTCGGGTGGCCAAGGGCGATGGCGCCGCCGTTCACGTTCACCTTGCTCATGTCCGCGTTCATCTCACGCTTCCAGGCGAGGACCACGCTCGCGAACGCCTCGTTAATTTCGACAAGGTCGATGTCACGGAGGCTGAGCCCGGCACGTTCGAGGGCGAGCGGGGTGGCCGTGATCGGCCCGGTGAGCATCAATTCGGGGTCCGAACCAACGACGGCCTGCGAGACGATACGGGCGCGCGGCTTCCAGCCCATCTCCTTCGCCTTCTCGGGATTCGTGAGCAGCACGGCGGCCGAACCATCCGTGATCTGGCTCGAGTTGCCCGCGTGGTGGACGCCGTTCTCCTTGAAGCTTGGCTTGAGGCTGCCGAGGATTTCAGGCGTGGTGCCGGGGCGGATGCCCTCGTCGAAATCAATAGTGGCGTCTTCCCAGTTCTCGGTGCCGTCGGCATTCTTGCTTTTCTTCTTGCCGGGGACAGGGATCATCTCACCCTTGAAGCGGCCTTCGGCCTGCGCGACGCCTGCCTTGCGCTGGCTTTCGGCGGCGAACTCGTCGGCCTCTTCGCGCGAGACGCCCCACTTGTCGGCGATGCGCTCGGCCGAGAGTCCCTGCGAGACAAGGTCGTACTGGTCGCCCATCGATTTCGTGAAGGGGACGCCGAGGCCCTGGCCCATGTTCGCCCCGAGCGGAATCTGCGACATCCATTCGGTGCCGCCGGCGACGACTACCTGGTGGACGCCCGAGCCGATCTGGTTCGCCGCGAAGTGCACCGCCTGCTGGCTCGATGAGCACTGGCGGTCGAGCGTGACGCCCGGGATTGTGTACGGCCAGCCCGCGGTAAGGACGATGTTCCGCGCAAGATTCGTCGACTGCGCGCCCACTTCGCTCACGCAACCGTAGATGACGTCGTCGACAATATCCGGCGGCAGGTTATTGCGCTCTTTGAGCGCGTTGAGCAGCAACGCCGATGTCTCGACCGGGTGCTCCTTCGAGAGGACGCCTCCTCGGCGGCCCAGGGGCGTGCGGATGGCATCGATGATGACGACTTCGGACATGGCAGATTCCTTCGCGAGAGATGAAGTGTGTTCGGCCCTCAGTGTACCCGCTCGCGGCCGTGAGCGGGCACGGCGCCCCGCGCGTGTCCGTGGTAACCACGCATGCGGCGAGGCTGGCCGGCACGATCGAGTGGTCGCCTGCGGCGAGGCAGCCGCTCGCGCCGTGCACGACAGTGTCGACAGGTTGCGTTTCCAATAACACTGTGTCATTAGATGCGAAAGAAGTGGTGCGACTGGATGCATCGTGACGGTGTGCGCATCGTGCCCAACAATGTAAGTTGTCTGTCATTCTCACATTGTATTGAGATGTCAGACGCCAGGGGTTGTTATGTCTGCCGTCCGTCCTGCTCGTCGTTTCGAGAACTATTCGCGTCTCCGGTTTTTGTGGGCGCCACTCGTCGTCCTCATCGTCTTCCTGACACTGTTCGAAACCCGTCCCATCCGCCCGGCCCACGCGGATTCGAGCGTGACCGTTGGCTGCACAGGCGGCGTGGGCGACATAGCGGTTCTCGCGAGCGCGGTCACGAACGTAACCGTCGGAAGCAGCGGGACCATCACCCTGGGGACGGGCTGCACGTACACGTTCACTAGCACAACCCCGGGCCCGCTGACGGTGGCTGGCAATGTCACCATCGTTGGCAACGGCGCGACGATAACGGGTGCCGCGAACAGCGCATTCAAGGTGAATTCGGGGGCGAGCCTCAATCTCGGCGGCGTCATGTTGACTGGAAACGCCAACCCCACTGGCGGCGGAGCGATCTTCAGCCGGGGCGTTCTGACGATCCAGGACAGCACCGTATCCAATAACCAGGTCACGTACACCGCAGGCAACCAGCCACTCGGAGGAGCCATTCTCGCGACCGGGCCGGTGACCATTACCCGGAGCGTCTTCGCCGGGAACACAGCAGGCGCGCAGATGACGCTGGGCGGGGCCATCTACACCATCAGCACCGTCGCCGTCAGCGATAGCACGTTCACCGGCAACCACGTGTCCGGGTCCGCCGGAGCCATATACCTGTCTGGTACCGGTGCTTCGACGATTTCGAACAGCACCTTCGACAACAACTACGTAACAATGGATAACGGCGGCGCCGCATACGGCGGCGCGGTCCTCAACCAGAACGGGCCACTTACCGTGACGAACAGCACGTTCAGCGGCAACCGGGCCCAGGGCGGAGCCGCAATCTACAACCAGGCCGCCACGACGATCGTCTCGTCAACGTTTGGCGGAAACACCACCAACGACGTGAGCAACGGCGGCGCCGTGTACACCCTTTCTGGCGGGTCGACAACGATCGGCGGCAGCCTGTTCGCGGGGAACATCAACAACAACGGCGATACCCCGCCCTCGCATGCGCCATCCAGCTGCGCCGGATCCCTGGGCACCGCCCCACCGACCGACAACGGTGCCAACGTCAGCGATGACGCCACCTGCGGCTTCACCGCGGGGAACCACAGTGTGCCCAACAGCACCACGATCGGGCTCAAGGCGCTCGCGGACAACGGCGGGGCCACGCAAACCATGGCGATCCTGTCAACAAGCTCGGCCTACGGCATCGCTACCAACTGCCCGACGACGGATCAGCGCGGCGCCACCCGGCTATCCGCGGGCGAGACCACTTGCGACGCCGGCGCCTACGAGGCGAACGCCGCCATCACGGGCGCGACCGCCAACGTCACGGTCACAGGCATTCAGACCGTTGGCGGCGCCACCAACCCCGTCTTCAACTTCAGCACCAGTGACAGCGTGACGAATAACGGCCTCACCTGCGCGCGCGTGACCACCGGCGCGTCGATCGATGCCAGCCTTCCGGCGGGCAGTTACACCATTGACGGCGCATCATGCAGCGGTCTTGCTGCCACGAACACAGCCGACGCCCTTGTGTACACGGGCGGCGCGTTCAATGTCACCGCCGCAGATACAGATACCGTACTGAGCGCGTCCCCGGCATCGCCCACGTCAGCCCAGCAGGTCACGTTCACGGCCACGGTGACATCTGAGGGATCCCCGCTGATTCCCATCGACGGGACCGTCACGTTCAAAGACGGCGCGACCGTCCTCTGCTCGGCGCAGCCCGTCGCTCGGGATTCGTCGGCGCTCACGTCAGCCAGCTGCATCGTGCCGTCACTGACTGCCGGGTTACACGACATCACCGCGGCCTACACCGGCGGCAGCTCGCACAACGACAGCAGCGACACGACCACGCTCGCATCATTCAACGTCAGCGCGGCCGGGCCGATCTCGGCCACGTGCGGCATCCAGTCGCTGGCTGACGCGATCACCACGATTGGCGCGAGCACCGGCACGATCTCGCTCTCGGCCGGGTGCGTCTATGACTTCGACGCGGTCCCCGCGCTCTCGCCGCTGAACATCATCGCAAACGCCAACATCACCATCGAAGGCAACGGCGCGACGATTCAGAACGCTAACAAGGGCGCGTTCCTCATCGCTTCGGGAGCCACGCTAAACCTGGATTCCGTCACCCTGGCCAACAACTTCGCGACAACGAAGGGCGGTGCTATCGCCAATGCCGGTACGCTGACGATTTCGAACAGCACGCTGAGCAGGAACCAGGCTGTTGCACCTGCTGGCGCGATTGGCAGCAGTCCCGCTGCTCCAGGTAGCGATGCCACTGGCGGCGCCATCGATAGTTCGGGTTCGCTCACCATCACGAACAGCATGTTCCTCGACAACGACGCGTTCGGCGGTAACGGCGCAAACGCCACCGGCAGCGGAGACGGCGGCGCCGGCGGGGACGGGAGCGGCGGCGCGATACACAACTCCGGGACGCTGTCCATCACGAACAGCACCTTCGCCGGCAACCTGGCACGCGGAGAACATGGTGGATATGGAAGCGGCGGCGGCGCCGCCGGCCCGGAGGGGACAGGAGTAGGCGGCGCGATCTCACAGCAAGGGACCGCCACGCTCACCAACGTCACCATCTCAGGCAACCACGCCGACTACGGTGGCGGCATCTACGAACCGAGCAGCAGCTTCTCCGCCACCGTGAATGGCGTCGTCCTGGCCATGAACATCGGCAGCAACTGCTACGGCGGCAGTTGGAGCGGATCGTACAACCTCTCCGATGACGGCAATTGCACGGCGGTGTTCGCGGGCAACGTGAGAGGCCTCAACCTCGGGGCTCTCGCCAACAACGGCGGGCCTACACAGACGATGGCCATCACATCGACGAGCGCGGCCTACGGCATCGTCGCGAGCGGCTGCCCCGCCACAGACCAGCGCGGAGCGACCCGCAACACGACCAACTGCGATGCCGGCGCCTACGAAGCGAACGCACCAATCCCCGGCGCGACCGTCGATATAACCGTCACTGGTGGGCAGGACGCTGGCAGCACCAGCCCGAGCTTCTCCTCTACGGTCGTGTCGCCGCACGACGCGATCGTCTCCGGCACGGTCACCTGCGCGACGGTCAACGGCGGCAGCGCTATCTCTTCGTCATTGGCCGCCGGTTCGAGTTCCACCATCGACGGCGATTCGTGCAGCGGCCTCTCGGTGAGCGCGCCCAGCACCAGCTACGCCGTTGTCTATACCGGAGGCGCCTTCCAGGTCACAGGCACTGCCCCGTCGATCACAAGCGCCGCTGGCACGAGCTTCGACATCCTCGCGGCCTCCAGCTTCACCATCACCACGACCGGCACCCCGACGGCGGCGCTGACCGAATCGGGCACACTGCCAACCGGCGTGGGGTTCACCGACAACGGCGACGGCACGGCCACCCTGGGCGGCACGCCCGCAACGGGCACGGCGGGCAGCTACCCTATCACCATTAAGGCATCGAACGGCGTCTCACCCGACGCCTCACAGTCCTTCACGCTTACCGTCACGAAGCTTACCCAAACGGTCTCCTTCACCTCGACTGCGCCCACCAATGCGGTGGTCGGCGGCACGGCCTACACGCCCGCCGCCAGCGCGACTTCGAACCTGCCGGTGGCGTTCACGATCGACCCGAGCGCCTCCGCGGTCTGCGAGGTGAGTGGCAGCACGGTCTCGTTCACCGGCATCGGCCAGTGCGTTATCGACGCCAACCAGGGCGGCAACGGCACCTACGCCGCCGCGCCGCAGGTGCAGCAGTCGTTCGCCGTGGCAGCGGGCGTGACTTCGACGACAACGACCGTCACGTCTTCGGCGGGGAGCGCAGGCGCGTACACCTCGGCGTACAACGTGCCATTCATCCTCACTGCCACGGTGACACCCGACCCAACCTCGGAGCCTGGCTCTGTCACGTTCGAATACAGCGCCAATAGTGGAGGCAGCTGGCACGCAATCATCGGGACCAGCAGTTGCGCAGGTCAGCCGCTGACATCCGGTAGCGGAGATGCGACGGCGACCTGCACCCTCTCGGATGACAACATCCTCGCCAACACACTTGTGGCATCGACGACGCCCTACCAGTTCCGCGCGACGTACGCGGACAGTGCGTCCGTGCCCCACTTCACCAGCAGCACCTCCGCCGCGGTCAGCCAGACGATCACGAAGGCGGTGCTGTCCCCGACGGTCACGATTTCGCCGTCCACGATTTCCTATGGCGGCCTCGCCCAACTCACGGCGGGCGGACTATCTGTGTTCGCGACGGGTACAGCAACGTTCGTGGATTCGAACGATGTCGTCCTGTGCACCGCCAACCTCGCCAGCTCGGTCAACGCCTCCTGTGATACGAGCGCGACCCTCGCTGCAAGCAGCTACACCGGCATCACGGCGAAGTACTCGGGGGACAGTAACTTCAGCGCAGCAAGTTCGAGCAACACGGTGGCCCTGACGGTCCTGGCGCACGGGACGATCACGACGCTTACGGCGAGCCCCAACCCCGGGACGGCCGACGAATCGGTCACGCTCACGGCGACGGTTGCACCGGGCATTGGCGGCGGTCTGCTCGCGCCCGCCCAGGGCACCGTCACCTTCTACGATGGCGTGCTGAGTATCAGCAACTGCAGCGGCGTCCCCGTCGGCCCGAACAGCGGCAATACCGCAACGATTGCCACCTGCATCACCTCATCGCTCGCGGCCGGTCCGCACACCCTCAACGCGATCTACGCGCCACCGGCCATCGGCGCCGACTACGCGAGCAGCAATGGCGGCGCGAGCCTGATCATCAACAAGCTTGCCACCACGATCACGGCCGCCGTTTCGCCGGCCACCGTCACGTACGGCGCGACAGCCAGTCTTTCCGTGAGCGGCCTGCCCACCGGCGCAACCGGCTCCGTCACCTTCTCCGATGACACGACGACCTTCTGCCGAATCGCCGACATCACTGCAGCGACATCCTGCACGACGAGCATCTCGCTCGACGCCGGCAGCTACTCCGCCATCGCGGCCAGCTACTCCGGCGACAGCATATACAGCGCCTCGACGTCATCGAACACCGTGGCCCTTACGGTGGCTCAGGCCACCATCACGGTGACCGTTAACGGCAGCCAGGTTTATGACGGCACACCCACGCTCACCCACACCACGAGCGGCGGCACGGTCACCGGCGACCTCGCCGGATGCTCGAGCCTCGAAGTCACGGGGAATGGCATCACGTTGCCAACGCTCGTCAGCCCGACACTATCGGCGGCCAGCGGATACACCCTCACGGTGAGCGGCTGCAGCGGCCTCACGACGGACGCCAACCACAGTATTTCGTACGTGGGCGGGACCTTCGATGTGAGCCAAGCCGCACAGTCGATCACCTTCACTTCCACCGCTCCCACTGATGCGACGGTTGGCGGCACAGCTTATACCGTCGCCGCGACTGGCGGCGGCTCCGGGAATGCGGTCATGTTCAGCATCGATGCCGCTTCGTCGGGCATCTGCTCTATCTCGGGTTCGAGTGTGAGTTTCACAGCTGTCGGCACCTGCATCGTCCTTGCCGGCCAGGCAGGGGATGCCGACTACTCCGCTGCCGAGCAGGTTTCGCAGAGCTTTGCGATCAGCAGAGCCCCTGTGAGCGTGACGGTCTCCGGCTCCCAGACGTTCGGCGGCTCGCCCTCCTTCACCTACACCGCCGCCGATGGCGTCAGCGGCACCGTCTCCTGTACGACGGTTGACGGCGGTACGGCCATCAACGCCACCCTCGGCGTTGGGACGCACACCATCGACGCTTCCTCCTGCACCGGCCCGGACGTCGACGCCAACCACGCGCTCACCCTCACCGGCGGAAGCTTCGTCGTCAATGCCGTCTCCGTGACCGTGTTGCTGCAGTCCAGCCCGAACCCATCGGTGTACGGCCAGCCCTTCGCCATCACTGCGACGGTCACGGCAGACGGCGTCACCGCAGCACTCGGCGGGTCGGTCCAGTTCTTCATTGACGGCGTGGCGGCCCATTGCGGCCCCAATGCCGGTGCCACGTCTCCCTCTGCTGTTGACCTCGATAGCTCGAACACTGCGACGTGCGTCGTAGATGCCCTCAACGACGTCGCAGGCCTCCACGCGGGGGACCGTACCCTGACCGCCAACTACGTCCCGGGCAGCAACGCGAATGCCACATCCGCGACGGCCACACCCATCACGCAGGTCGTCGTTGGCGCCCCGACGACGATCGTCGCAGATGCCGCCTTCAACAACTTCGCCTCGGGAGCGGTCGTGACGATTACCGCGACGATTACGTCCGGCACATCGATTCTCAGCCCCGCTCACGAGCCGGGGTCGATCATGTTCTACAACGGCGTCACGCCGCTTTGTACGGTCTCGGTGAGCGATACCGGCGCCATGTCCTGCACCGTGTCGATCTCACCATCGGCTGTCTCGCCCCACAGCCTCACCGTGGTGTATACGGGGGCCGCGAACGGTGACTTCCTGGGGAGCCAAACGACGGCTGATGTCGTGCCCACGCTCGCTTCGCCGACGCTCGTGAGCATCGTCTCCGTCAATGGGATGGCAGGCCGCGCGTGGGTCATCCAGGGCGGCGGGTTCTCCGGCGCCACGGTCGTGACGGTGTGTGGCCAACCCGTCGCGTTCACCGTCGTCAACGACAGCGTGCTGTTCATCGGCGCGCCCGGGGTGCCGGGACCGCAGCAGTGCACCATCGTAGTCACGGCCGCAGGCGGCACGGGTAGCGGCGGCCCGTTGACGGTGCTGGCGCTGCCGGTTGGCGGCACCGGCGGCGGGAGCCCGAGCGCTGGGGGCGGCCCTGTCGCGACGGCGCCATCGTGCCAGGCAACTCTGGCGCAGCTGACGCTCATGGGCCGCTGGTCCCTGATCGCCTGGCCTGGCGCGACCATGGGGGCGGGTGCGGCTCTCGCGGGAAATGGCAGCCCATGCCTTCCGGACATCAGCTCACGAATCGCAGCTATCTGGTCTTGGGACGCGGCTAGCGGGACGTGGCATGCCTACTTCCCCGGCGTTGACATTCCCGGCGTCAACGACCTGACGACTCTGCAGCGGGGCAACGGCTACTTCGTGGCCCTGAGTGACCCATCCGCAGGGAGCGTCACATGGACGGTTGTAGAAGCGGACGACTAACGCGATGTGCCGGCGGCGCTGGTATGACGGTGGCGTGCTACCAGTGCTGCCGGTCCTGTCGCGCACGCGCCACCAGCCGTATCGCGAATGCAACGGCCATGCCGAATATGAACCCACCGATGTGCGAAAAGAAGGCGACCGTCGTATCGGGCGAGCCCGTATTGGTCACAGTGGCGACACCGGAGACCAGGTTCTGCGCGAACCACAGGCCAATCAGCACGAACGCGGGCAGCCAGAGTGGGATCGGAAAAACGAATAGGATGGCAGTCACGCGTGAGCGCGGGAAGAACACGAGGTACGCCCCGAGCACCCCGGCGATGGCGCCGCTCGCACCCAGTACGGGCACGATACTGCCGGGGTCGATGAGACCCTGCGCGAGCGTCGCGACGATACCGGCCAGCAGGTAAAACGCGAGGTACCCGACATGGCCCAGCCGGTCTTCCACGTTATCTCCGAAGACCCACAGGAAGATCATGTTGCCGAGAATGTGCAGCCACCCGGCGTGCAGGAACAGCGAGGAGATAATCGTGAAGAGGATGACGGCACGCTGCGGGTGCAACACGTCGGAGCGGTCCCGGACGATATCGAAAAACTCTTTCGGCTGGAAGGCCCACTTGCAGACAAATGCATCCGCATCGGTGGGCAGCGCCCGGTAGCCATAACAGATGCCGTCGGTCTGCTCGGTGAAGAGGCGGTCGAGTGTGCTTCTCGTTCCGACAAATGTGTTTGAAAGCGTCAACATCCACAGAAAGACGACGACGTTAATGAGTATGAGGCTGTAGTTCACCCACGCTGTGCGCCGCGTCCGCGGCGAGTCGTGGATGGGGATCACGCCGGCGTGCTGCCGGGTTCATCGAGGAACCAGGTCTCGTTCATGGTCAGCACTACCAGGTGATTGCGTACCTCCGAAATGATGTTCAGGCCACAGTTCTGGATGTCAGTGCGAAAGAGGTGGCTCGGGGCCATCCCGAGGATCTCGGCGATAAGGCATTGCGTGGCGGTGCCGTGACTCACGACGAGCACGGTCCGGTGGCGCTGCGCGTGGGCGATGCGGCGCACCGCTTCGAACATTCGCTTGCGGACCGCGGCCGTGTTCTCGCCGCCGGGCGGATGCCATGCCGGGTCTTCCGCGCGCATGAGCCGGTGTTGCTCGGGGTAGCGGCGGGCGATCGACCGCTCCTTCTGAAGTTCCCATTCGCCGTAATGGAGTTCGCGCAGACCCGCAACGGCGAAGAACGGCAGGTCGCGGCCAGCAGTGGCGATGCGCGCCGTATCGAGTGCCCGGCCCAACCCGCTCGTGTACACGGCTGCGATCGGCTCACGGGCGAGACGCCGCCCCAGCGCCTCGGCCTGGCGCCGGCCCCGCTCCGTAAGTTCCGTTTCGGAGTGGCCGCAGAAGACGCCCTGGGTGTTGGTGAGCGTCTCACCGTGGCGGACCACAAGGATGCGAGTCTGGGGAGATGCGGCCATGCGCTTCCAAGTAAGCACCATCG
The DNA here is from genome assembly GCA_017308185.1 of bacterium. Classification (GTDB taxonomy): domain Bacteria; phylum Chloroflexota; class Dehalococcoidia; order Tepidiformales; family Tepidiformaceae; genus JAFKFP01. The sequence goes on from JAFKFP010000180.1 coordinate 12,744, forward strand.
GCGATAGCAGAGGCAAGTGCGGATGCCCCTGGCCTGGCGTGGTGATGCGAGGTGTGGGCGCAGTCGTCCCTGTCATGTTCGCAGGAGTCGTGACCCGAGCGGCGTTGACGACGGGTAAATTGGCCGGAAAAAGCCTCGGCATCGGCTGTGGGAGTCTTCCCCGGACCGTGCCTCCGCCGCTAGGGTGACACGGTAGGGCTCCCGTGCGGGCCCAAGGAGGCTCCATGCGCCATCGCCGTGCTGTCCCGTTGCTCGCCGGGGCTCTCGTCCTCGCCTTCGCGACACTCGTATTCGCATTTCGCACCTCACCCCAGGCGGTTGCGCTCACCAATTGTGACGCCCCCGCCGATGTGAACACTGCCGCCGAACAGCAGTTGCTCGACCTGATGAACCAGGCACGCGCCCAAAACGGAGCGGGGCCGCTCAAGATCTCGACGAACCTGCAGCGCGCGGCACTCTGGAAATCGGCCGATTCGAGCGCCTACGGGAACCCCCCTCAGTTCTCTCACACCGACTCGCTCGGGCGTGACACTGTGAGTCAGCCTCCGAACAATCGCGCGATCGACTGCGGCTACCCGACATGGGCCGCCGAGGACATCGGCTGGGGGTTCGGGACGGCGCAGGCGATGTTCGACGCGTTCATGAACTCGCCAGGCCACCGGGCGAACATCCTCGACCCAACCTCAGTCGTGGCCGGGGTGGGGTTGATCTACCAGTCCGGCACACCCTGCTGGACGGTCGACTTCGGCCAGGTCGACGACACCGGCAGCGGCGGCGCTTCTACAGCGACGCCGACCAGCACGGCCAACAGCAGTCCCACCGTCACCCAAACCGCCACTGCAAGCCCGACAGAGACGGCTACCCCGAGCCCGACGCCGACTCGCACGTCCACGCCCACGCACTCCGTGCCGCTCAATGCCGGGATCAACCTGGTGACCTTCCAGGGGCCGTCGCAGAGTGTCGAGTCAGCCACCGGGTCACTCGGCAGCGACCTCATCGCCGTCTACAGCTGGGACGCGGCGACGCAAACCTGGCAGGTGTACATCACGGGTGGCCCGGCGTACGTCCAGCGGCTGCATTCGCTTGAAGCCGGGACGGCGTATTACTTTATCATGCGCACAGGCGGCGCCTGGCAGTATTGACCGGCGCCAGGGCGATGTGCCCTCGTAACGGGGGCACAGAAAGGCGCACGAGGTGGCAGAGGGACACCGCGAAGGGGCCTCGCCGGCACAGCGCGTAGCTGACGCTCGCCGCCAGCTACGAAGCGCCTGTGCGCGGTGGATGAAACGGCTCGCCGCAAGCCACGTTTCGGTATGCGTAGAGGCGCCACGCGGATTGGCGCTGGCGGCCAGTGCCGGCGAAGCGCGCAATGGCGATGCGCTCACGGTCCACACAGCTCGCCGTACGGACGATGGGACCGCATACGCGGAACTCGCCGACACCAGCGGGGCGTTCGGTTCATTCGTGGCGGTCGATGCGGGCAGCCTCGCACAGTTTGCAGTTGCCACGGCAGAAATCACACCGCTCGCGCGCAACTACGCCGATGAAGTTGCGCACGCGCATCGTGTACGGCTCGCGCTCGCGGAACAGGACGCAATGCGGGCCGCACTCGAGAGCGACACCCCGCGCGTGCTGACGAGGGCGATGGCGAAAATCGTGCGACGGGGGACTCAGAGCGACCTCGCCTCCGTCTTCGTGCCACCTGCTTCGCCATCCGAGCTGTCTGGCGCGATCGATAGCCCGCGGCGCGTTACACCCGAACAGGGGGATAGCCTGCGCCAGGCGCTGCGTGGTGGTGGCGGCGACCCGCCGTTCCGTACAATGGACCCCGGCGGCTATGCGCGCGCCGACCTCGAGGATGGCGGCCCGCTGTCACCGGTCGAGCGTTGGACACACACCGAGGGCGGCAGTCGCAGCATCGCCGTGCGCATGGCGCGATCTGCGCGCACTGCCGCGACAGTAACGGTCTCACTCGCAAACCACGAGCCAACCACCTGGTCCGAGCAGGAACTCGCGTTCGTCGCGCGGGCCGCGCAACTCACGCTCACAGCCGTCGAGCGGCTACGCGACGCCTCGTTGGCGCCGTGGCTCCAGCAACGCACCCGGGCACTCGCCTCGCTGCTGGGTTCGCTCGGTGACTGGCGGCCGATGCGAAACGTTGCGGCCACCTTCGTACAGGAACTTGAAGTGCGCTTCGGCGTCCGCTGCCTCGCGATCACCCGTTCGGCCACTGAAGATGCCGCGGGCCGCGTGCTGTGGGCGGCTCGCGGAATGGAATTGCCGGGCAGGGAGCAGACCGATAGTGGCATCCCCACCGGCATGGCTCGCGATGCCACACCCGTCGCCATTCGCGATGGTGCGTCCGCGGTCGGAGTGGCATGGGTGGATGCAGGGACCGACCTGCTTCCTGCCGCGATCGTCCAGCAGATGGAGGAGGTGCTCGAAACGCTGGGCGTCATCATCGGCCAGGGCCGCAGGCTCCGCGCGCTCGACGCCGAGCAGCGCGGATTGCAGGCCACGGCCGGGCTGCTGAGCGCGCTCGCCCCCGAAGCGACGACTTCGGAGTTCGCGCGCATCTTCGCGGGACAGGCGCGCCGGTACTTCCGCGCCGCCATCGCGCTTGTCGCCACCTTCTCCGCCGACGCGGTACAGATCGAAACCCTGTCGAGCGACAGCGTTACTGTGGCGGACCTCGAGAAGCGCGACGACGCCGGACACGCGCCCATCGATGCGCTGCGTGAGCGAGCGCTGGAGACGTTTGCATCGCGGGATGTCACGCTCGATGCGCCCGATGACTATGGGCGGCTGATGGCAAGCCACGGCATCCGCTCCGTCATGCGCGCGCCCATGTTGGGCGCCGATGGCACACGCCGCGGCATCGTGATGGTCGGCAGTTCCGAACCGTCGGCCTGGAATCCGCGCCAACAACAGGCGCTGCGTGGATTCGCATCGGCTCTCGGCTTTGTCATGGAGCGTGAGCGCGTAGTACACACCATGCGCCGCCAGGAAGAGCGCCGGCGCGCGGTCCTCGGCCTTCTCGCCGCACTCGGTCCGAGGGAGAACGTCTCCCAGGTCGCGGACCCCCTCTGTGCCGCCATACGCCGCATGTACGATTCGGACCACTGTTCGATCGGACTGATCGAAGCTGGCCAGATCAACATCGCCGGGTTCGATTCGAGCCTCATGGATGTCACGGGCTTCGGGACAGTAGCCGCCGATGGGCTTTTCCTCGAACGCTTCGCCCGAACTGGCTACGACCTGGTGCCGGATATCACCGAATTAGCGGCGCGTCCGCCGGTAGTCGAACAACTCATTGCCGGCGGGGTGCGGTCGATGTTGCGGGTGTTAATCGGCGCACCGGCCGCGCCGGTAGGCATCCTCGCCGTGGCATCACGCCGGCCCGGCGCATTCACCATCGAAAACGCACTTGAACTGCGCGAAATTGCACGTCCGTTGGCAGTGGTCATCGATTACTTCGAGCGGCGGCGCGAATCGGAACGGCGGGCGGAGCGCCTCGCTGTTATGAACCGCGCACTCGAGGCACTCACCTATGCCGGCACGTCCAGCGAACTCGCATCAGCGTTTCTCCACGAATGCCGCACGTTGTTCGAGTCAACCTTCGGCGTCGTAGTGCGCTGGGACCGCAACGGCAGGCCGGCACTCGTAGCGGCAACTGCCAAATCCACGGGGATAACCTTATATCCTATCCTTTCCGGGTTTGTAGACAAGGGAGCC
>JAFKFP010000324.1 GCA_017308185.1 bacterium
GGCTGTCCCGGTGCCGGTATTGGGTGGTCCTGGTGCCACTGGCGTAGACGGTGCCGGGCCGGTTGGCGTTGGCGTGGTGGAGGTTGGCGATGGCGTGGGTGTGCCGCTGGTGCTGGGCGGTTCGCTGGCGAAGTTCTGGAGGATTTGGGTGACGCCGGGCAGGAGGGTGTATTTCTCGAAGAGGGTTTGGCGGTTGGCGTTGACGAAGGTGAGCTTCGCGTTGGGTTCATGGCAGGCGGCGGGTTGATCGGCTGTGCCGACGTGGATGCGGGCGTTGCCGTCGGCGTCGATGGCAGGGCCGCCGGTGAGGCTGACGGTGGTGCACTCGACGCCGTTGGCGGAGACGGTAAGGCTTCCTACCTGTTGGGCGTAGGTGCCGAGCCCGTTATTGGGGCTGGCGTTGAGGGCGGCTGTGGGGATGACGATCGTGGCGGAGCCATTGGGGTTCTCGGCAGTGTCGAATATCGCAACCTGGACCGGTTCGCCGACATCCTGCGCACCGTCGAGACATGGAGCCACGATGCCGGGGGCCAGGAAGGCGGGGTCACCAGCAAGCTGGGCCGGGAGAGGGATTGTTGCATTGAAGGAGCCCGAGTCATTGATGTGGGCCGAGGCCTGCTGTTGCAGTTCGGGTCGCGAGGGTCGCACCGGTACGGCGACATCCGAGAAGGGCTGCACGCCTATGGCGTACAGGCTGAGTTGCACATCGGAGCCGGCGCAGGTTGTGGGGAAGCCGGTGCCGCTGACCGGGATACCGGTGTCGTGTCCGATGACATAGACGGATGAGGTTGTGGTGAGCCGGATCCCTTGTTGCGGGGGCACTGCAGTAGCCGATGCGGCCGGGGAGGGCGACTGGGCTCTCGCCGAGTCGACCGCGACGGCCAGTACGAGTATGGGGATGAGCGCCAGCGGGACGAGACGGCGCACCACGGACCATCTGGTGGGCACGCGCCAGTCGCGTTTGGCATTCGCCTTGGGCCAGTTCTTCAACATTCTGAACCTCCGCCAGTGTACGTTGGCGGATGTCTAGCATGAATTATGAATGGGGAGTCAATGATCCCTATCGGGCGTGCCAGTAGCGCCAGCGCACCTGGCCGATGAGGTGTTCACGGGTGACAGGGCCGAAGTGGCGGCTATCGGTGCTTTCGTGCTGGTTGTCGCCGGCGAGCCAGGTGAGTCCGGTGAAGGGTTCGATGCGTTCGACGCGCTTGATGATTTCGCGCGTGGGCTCGCGAGGGTCGCGGGCGACGACGACATGGCCAGGCTCGGGCAGGCGCTTGGTGTAGGCCTTGAGGTCAACGATGAGCCAATCGCCGTCGTGGAGGGCGGGTTCCATGCTGGCGCCAGTGACGAGGTAGCGGGAGAAGCGCCGTTCGAAGACACCAACCGTGGCTGCGGCGAGCCCCGCCGCCGTCGCAGACAAAAAAACGGGGGCAAGCCGGTTGAGCCGGTTGCCCCGCGTTTCATCCATGATGCCGTTGTGGCCGCAGCCTACGGGTTTGCCAGGTAGAAGGGGACGTCGCGGCCCTTCGTGGCCCAGAAGATGTTATGGATCTCTTCGATGGCCTTGAGGAGTGCTTCGCCGTTCGCAGGGTCCTGCTCAGTCTTGTTTTTCGAGCAGAGCTTCGCGATCTTCCAGAACTTATCGCCCAGGTCAGGGTACTTCTCGAGGTGCTCGGGCTTGAAGTAGTCGGTCCAGAGCACGTTGAGGTCGTGCTTGGCGATTTCAGCCTGCTGTTCTTTGATTTCGATGAAGCGGGTGCGGCTGTTGATAGTAGCGAGGTCTTGGCCATCGCCGAGGGCGGCGATCTTCTTTTCCATAGACAGCACTGCTTCAGCGGCGATTCGCGCCTGGGCGGGGTCGTAGACGCCGCAGGGGCCGTCGCAGTGTGCGGAGGCTTCACGGGTGGGGCGAAGCAGGGAGGTAAGCAGGTTCATCAGTGTGCATTTCTCCTTCAATCGGGTGGACTTGGGCGTATCGTTCAGCGACCAGTATAGCTCAGTTGCGAGCTGAGAGTTGAGCATTGAGGGCCGGCAAGGGACGAGTGCGCGCTGACCACGGAATGTGGATGGCGTAGGGTTGATGTGGACACAGGAGGGAGTCGTATGCGTGAAGTGGCCGAGCTCAACGGGGATGGTATCGGGCCGGAGCTACGCGATGCGGTCCACGTGCTCAACGAGGCGCTCGGTTCGCCCGTGAGCTTTCGCGCGGTCGATTGGAGTCTCGAGAGGCGGGAGGCGGGGGATGCGGCGCTGGTAGAGGGGATCGAGGCAGCGCGATCGTTGGGCGGTGCGATGAAGTATCCGACGGTCACGCAGACGCTCCGCCCAAACCACGTGCGGGTAAGCAAGAACTACACGGGCGAGATCGATATGCATGTGGTGCGTGTGGCGACGGGCGGCACCTATGAGGATGCAGGCATGCGGCTCGGGCACTATTCGGCGGTGAGCATCCGGGTGATGGAACGTACGGCAGTGGAGCACGCGGCGCACTTCGCCTTCCGGCTCGCGGAACAGCACCGCCACCGGGTGCTTTCGACGAGCAAGTACACCATCCAGCGGGCCGCGGATGGGCTATTCGAAGAAGTAGTCGCCGAGGTAGCGACCGAGTACCGAAATACGGTGCATTCGAAAGAGCTGTTCGACGCGCTGCTGGCAAAGGTGATCATGAACCCCGAGCGGTACGACGTGGTGGTGTGTCCCAACGAGTATGGGGATTTTCTGAGCGATGCCATCTACGGGCTGATCGGCTCGATAGGTCTCGGGGCGAGTGCGGCGTATGCGTTCACGCCGAGCCATCAGCCGAAGATCGGCATCTTCGACCCGGCGGGCGGCACAGCGCCGGACATCGCGGGCAAGGGCGTGGCGAACCCGTCGGGGGCGATCGAGGCGTACGGGATGCTGCTGGAGTACTGCGGTGAATTCGAGACGGGCCGCGCGATCGTGGATGCGGTGCATGCATGTATCGCAGCGGGGGAGAAGACGGCGGATCTTGGCGGGACGCTGGATACCATGGGGTTCACGCACGCTGTGGCGGGGCGGGTGGCCGATAGCCGGTAGTCAGTGGCCGGTCCTCGGAGCAGGTATACTGGTGGTACCTCCTGACTTGTGAGGTGACCCCTTATGTTATTCAACGTTTCTCAATTGCTGCGAAGCCCAGTGGGCGAAACGCGCCATTACGTGCTCGATGCCGCGCCGCCGGTGCACGCCGGGACAGCGGAACTGGTGCGGCTCCCGGGTGGCGTGCTGGTCACGGTGAAGGCAGATGTGGTGCTGGACGGGGTGTGCAGCCGCTGTCTGACGCCCTTCGGCTACCCGGCGCACATCGAATTCGACGAGGTCTATGTGCAGGAATACGACGCTGTGACGGCGGCGCGTTTGGAGCCGCCGGAAGATGCGGATGACGAGACATTTCGCATCGGGGCGGACCATCTCATCGACATTAGCGAGGCGGTGCGGCAATATAGCGAAATGGCCACGGCCATGCAGCCGCTCTGCAGACCGGATTGTCCGGGCTTGTGCCCGGTATGCGGACAGGACCTGACGGTAGGTGGCTGCGAGTGCGAACGAGAAGTGACCGACACTCGATGGTCGGCGCTGGCGGCTTTGAAGCAGACGCTCCATGGATAACGACCGCAAGGAGATTCACCATGCCACCGCTACCAAAGCGGAAATACCCCAAGTCGCGGCAGGGCAAGCGCCGCAGCCATCACGGCATCCAGATGCCGCACATCATCGAATGTCCACGCTGCAGGAGTCCCCGCCTGGCGCATCACGCGTGCCCCATCTGCGGGACGTACCGGGGCCGCGAGGCCATCACGATGCCCGCGCCGGAACTGGAAGACTAGCCAGCATTTCGATGGCGAGCGCACCGCTCCTCGCCCTCAAGGAACCCGCGCAACTGAATCGCGCCTATATCTTTCCCGGCCAGGGAGCACAGGCCGTGGGGATGGGCAAAGATCTGTATGACCAGTTCGCCGTGGCCCGCGAACTCTACGATCGGGCGGACGAGATACTCGGGTTCCGCCTGAGCCGGATCATCTTTGAAGGCCCCGAATCCGAGCTGCAACAGACGCGGAACGCTCAGCCAGCGATCGCAGTAACGAGCATTGCATTGTTGCGGACCGCGGCCGAAGTGACGCCGGAGTTGCTCGCGCGGCCGGCGTATGTGGCCGGGCATTCGCTGGGAGAGTATTCGGCGCTGGTGGCGGCGGGGTCACTCCCGTTCGATGAGGCTGTGCGACTCTTGCGCGTCCGTGGCGAACTGATGCAGGACTCGGGCGACCGCAACCCCGGCACCATGGCGGCCATCCTCGGACTCGACATCAGCGATTGCGAAGAGGTCTGCCGTGAGGCGGGCGCAGAGATCTGCAATGTGAATGCGCCGGGCCAGGTCGTCATTGGGGGGCGGCGTGAGGCGGTGGTGCGCGCACTCGACTATGCAAAGGCGCGCGGCGCTGCCAAGGTCATCCCGCTGAGTGTGAGCGGCGCATTCCACAGCTCGCTCATGCGGCCGGCGGCCGACGGCATGGTCCAGCCGGTGGCGACGGCAGCGATCGCCGACCCGATAGTCCCCGTGGTGGCGAACTGCACAGCGATGCCTGTAACGGAAGAGGTGGCGATCCGGCACGAACTGGTAGACCAGGTGTGCCGGCCAGTGCAGTGGAGCCGCACGGTGGATTTCTTGAGCGCCGAGGGCGTCGATACGTTCATCGAATTCGGCCCCGGCCGGGTACTCACGGCGATCATCAAGCGCATGTTGCGGAAATCGACGTGCATCAACGTCAACGACGCGGCTTCGACGCAGGTCGGGCTGTGACGCACGGTGTGCACCCGCTGAGGCCCTCTCTCGCTTCG
>JAFKFP010000325.1 GCA_017308185.1 bacterium
TTTGTCGTCATTGGCGAGCGTGCCGCTCTTATAGCGTTTGACGAGGTGTTGGATATCGAGGATAGCCATGCTGGCGCCGCCTCTACACGAGGATGCGCGAAGGATGCCACCAGAAAAGTTGATTGTCAACTTAAGTTTCTAAATACCATTATGAATCCTCACCTCTTCCCCTTGGTTGACCAGGCTCAGCAAACCTTTGCGGTCGCGGATGATGATGTGGCCCCGGCCGAGGCTTACCCACCCGCGGTCTTCGAACGAACGCAGGATGCGGGTCACAATCTCGCGCACGGAGCCGAGTTCGTCCGCGAGCGCCTGGTGGGTGACTTCGATGCGCGTTCCGTCGCGCGCCAGCAACCGGGCTGCGAGCCGCTCATCGAGCCGTCGAAACACCACTGTCTCGACGACGGCCATGAGGAGGCTGATACGCGCTCCGAGTTCAGCGAAGACGTAACCGCGGAAGCCGGGGCTCTGGTCGATGAGGGCGGAGAAGAGCCCGGGCGGGATGACCACCAGCGCGACCGAACTGGCGGCAATCGCAGTCGCGGTGTATTCGATTTCACCGAGGAGGCACGCGGCGCTCAACACACAGCCCTCGCCGCTGTCGACGCGGTAGAGTTCCACCTCGCGGCCGTTCGCGCCGCGCTGCACGACGCGCAGGCTCCCATCGAGGATGAGGGGCAGGCCGGCGCACGGGGCGCCATGCTCGAACACGACCTCCCCGGCTTCCGCGCGCCGATACTGGCTTTCGGCAACGACACGCGCTGCGAGGGCCCCTGGCAGACCTTCGAACACAGGGAAGTGCTCCCATAACCTGCCGCGGACAGCATCGGAGAGCATGGGCCACCTTTACGGGCAGTATATGCCGCGCGCTCGCGGTGACTTAAGTCACTGACGCGGGCACAGCGGTGCGGCATGGTGGAAGGAGCCGGGTGACCGGCAAGGAGGACACAGATGTATGGGTTCGGCGTGACCATAGACGGCCCCTTCGACGAGGCCGTGACTCGCGTGACCGGTGCTTTGAAAGAGGAAGGGTTCGGCGTGCTTGCCGACATCGATGTGCAGGCGACGTTGAAGGCGCGGCTCGGCGTTGAGCGGCGCCCGTACCGGATTCTCGGGGCGTGCAACCCGCCGCTCGCGCACCGGGCGCTCGAAGCGGACCCGGACCTCGGGTTGCTCTTGCCCTGCAATGTCGCCGTGCGCGAAGAAGAGGACGGCCGGGCGTGGGTGGGTTTCATGGACCCGCAGGCCGTGCTTGGACTGGTGGACCAGCCTGGCATCGAGGCGATCGCGACAGAGGTGCGCGCGAAACTCGAGCGCGTGAGGGACAGTCTCGCTGAGCCCGCGGGCTAACGTCCCGCGAGCGCCTGCGCTGCCCCGGTCACCAACTCCGGCGGCAGATGCCCCGTCGCGCCCGCCTCGATGAGCCTCAGGCCCTGCGGCCCGGCTTCGATCCGCGTAAGTGAGCAGTTCGCGATAGGTACAGGCACCACAAGGTCTTCGCCGGTGGCTGCGCCCACGGCCACGCTGATCAACACATAGTGGGAGACGACGACAACATCCTCGCCCCCGTTGCCGAGTTCGAACAGCGCATCGATCGCGCGCTGGCGCCAGGCGCGCAACGTGTCTGACTGTTCGCTCCAGCGGCCGCGCATGAACGGCCCGATCATGTTGCGCCGCTCTTCCACCGGCATTGAAGGGTCGAACACCTCGGCGACTTCCTCGCGGAGTGCCGGCCTCAGGCCCAGCACGGATGCGATCGGGGCGGCCGTCTCCTGCGTGCGGCGCAACGGCGACACCACGAGGCGGACGGCGTTGGCGTCCTTCAACGCTTCGGCGGTCAGCCGGGCCTGTTCGTGGCCGGTCTCGGCAAGGCCGGGGTCGAGATCTTCAACGCCCTGCGCGGCCAGCCCATGCCGAACAAAGATCAGCATGGCAGGCGCCGATAGCCAGTACCGTGGCCGGCAGGGAGCGGCGGCTGCATTCCCGGGCGTCCGGTCATACCGCTGCCGCTTCCCGGAAGAACGTGTCGACGACTTCCTGCGGCACGTCCAGGTTCTGCACGCGCGCTCGTTGGACCTGCTCCCAGTAGTAGCGGTAGGTGGCTCGATCGTGCAGGTTGCCGTCGTGCTGGATCGGGCCCCAGTCGGCTGCGTAGGCCTTGAGCAAGATCGCCGCCGCTTCTTCGATTTCGGGTGCAGCCGGCGCCATGGCGCGTGTGATCGGCTCGATCTGTGCCGGGTAGATGGACCACATCCGCAAGAAACCGAACTCCTGGCGCGCGCGGCTTGCATCGTTATAGATGAAGTCCGTGTCCTTGAGTTCGAGCGTCACGTTGTGCGCCGGCACGATGCCGTTCGCGAGCGCGCACGCGACCACTTCCGCCTTCGCCCGGTGCAGGAGCGCGTGGTCGAACTGCATCGGCGAACGCATCGCGCTCGAGGGCAGCGCGCCGTGGTGCGCGCTCACGAAGTCCATCAGCCCGAAGTCGAGCACCTGGATATTCGGAAGTTCGGCGATCTCCCAGATCTCGTGCAGTGCGCCGTGCGTTTCGATGAGCGCGTGGA
>JAFKFP010000181.1 GCA_017308185.1 bacterium
GGCGAGGTGGACCGCTGATGCCGTTCCTGATCACGGACCACTGGTATGACTTCCGCGACCTCGCAAACGTGTCTAACCAGGTGCTGAGCTGGCTTGGTGATTTTCTGCCGCACGGGCTCGTCTACATCATCGCGCCGATTATCGGCTTCGTGTTTGCCTTCTTGCTTTTCACCCTGCCCACGCAGCTGTACCTAGGCGTGCTCGGCGAGCGGCGCCTCATCGGGCGGGTACAGTCGCGCCTCGGGCCGAACCGGACGGGCAAGTTCGGCGTGCTCCAGCCGATTGCGGATGCACTCAAGCTGCTGACCAAGGAAGCATTCACTCCGAAGAAAGCCGACCGCGCGATCATGTACGTGGCGCCGATCCTGTTCGTGGCGCCGGCGGTCATGCTGTTCGCGGTGATCCCGTTCAGCCGCGGGATGATAATCGCCGATGTTGGCGCCTCGCTGCTGTACTTCATCGCGGTGTCATCGCTACCGGTGCTCGCGACATTCATGTCCGGCTGGAGCCACAACAATAAGTACAGTCTCTTCGGAGCGATCCGCATCGTGGCGATGACCGTCAGCTTCGAAGTGCCGCTCGTGCTGGCGCTGCTCGGGATGGCGCTCATGATGGGCACCATCAACCTGCAGGACATGGTGGAGTTCCAGCGGCACTTCCACATCTGGATGGTGGTCGTCGAACCGCTCGCGTTCGGCATCTACTTCATCTGCGTGAGCGCGGAATTGAACCGTACGCCGACGGACATCGCGGAAGCTGAGTCCGAGATCGTGGCGGGCTACCTGACTGAGTACTCGGGCATGAAGTGGGGCCTGTTCTACGGCATGGATATCGCGTATGCAATCGCGGCTTCGTGCTTCGCCGCAACTGTGTTTTTTGGCGGCTGGTCGTTGTTCGGTTTGGATCACTGGGTGCCGCCGTGGATCATCTTCATCGGCAAGGTGTACGCGTTCTACTCGCTGTTCATCTGGACGCGCGCCACGCTGCCGCGCCTTCGCAGTGACCAGCTCATGGAGTTCGCCTGGAAGTACCTGCTGCCGCTGGCGCTGGTGAACATCTTCGCGGTCGCGACGGAGCGCATGATCTGGTCGAGGCTGGACTTCGGCCGGGGATGGATTTACGTATTCGCAGTGATTAACATCGCGCTGTTTGTGGCGGCCATTCCAGTCTGGGCCCGGCTCATCGGATACCGGCCCGAGCACACTCCTACAAAACCGCGGATGGTCCGTGAGGCGGGCGGCTACGTGCCACTGCCGGGCGCTTCAGCCACCGGGGAGCGGCGCTGATGGACGGAGTGGGCGTCAATATTGCGTTCTGGGTGCTCGCCGTCGTCACCATCGGCGCGGCGCTCGGGGTGATGGCCGCACGCAACCTGCTGCACGCCGTGTTGTTTCTGATCCTGACGTTTATCGGCGTGGCGGGGTTCTTCCTGCTGCTCTCGGCCGAGTTCCTCGCAATGGCGCAGATCATCATTTATGTAGGGGCGATCGCAGTGCTCGTGCTGTTCGCCGTGATGCTGACGCCTCATGCAGGCCAAAGCAACAGTGAGACAAAGATGGCACTTCCCGCCGGCCTGCTCGCACTATGCCTGGCGGCGATCTTCGTCTTCGTGCTGACTGATACCGACTGGTCGTCGGTCGGCTCGGCGCCTTCAGTGGGCGTGACTGGACTGGGTGACGCGCTGCTGTCGACGTGGGTGCTGCCATTCGAGATGGCCTCGGTCTTGCTCACAGCCGCCCTCGTGGGGGCCATCATGCTGACACGTAACCCGGAAGACGAGACGCCGGAGGCCGACGCATGACGCTCGGCCTCGAACACTTCCTCGTTGTGGGCGCGCTGTTGTTCTGCATTGGCCTCTTCGTGGCGCTGAGTAAGCGCAACGCGATCGGCGTGCTGATGGGCCTTGAACTGATGCTCAACGCCGTGAATCTGACGCTGCTCGCATTCTCACGGTTCACGCACAGCGCGCACCCGGAGACGGGTCACGTGTTCGTGGTGTTCGTCATCACGGTTGCGGCTGCGGAAGCCGCGGTCGCCCTGGCGCTCGCCATCACCGTCTATCGAAACCGGTCGACCGTGGATGTCGATCAGATAACGATGTTGAGGAACTGACGCGATGTGGGTGGAGTTCATGACAGTGCCGAACGCCTACGTGGCCGAGACGTGGCGAGAGCTTTTCGCCGCGGAAGGTCTTTCGATCCGTGTAGTGCCGCCCGTGGATCGCGGCGAACGCGAGAGCAAGCACGACCCGCGGACGCTGTACGTACCCACCGGGAAAGCGCACGTCGCCCGAGAAATCTTGAGGAAGATCTAGCCGATGCCATTTCTCGCGGTCACGCCATCTGCCCCGACGATCTCCGAAGGCGTCATCTGGGCGATCATCATCTGCCCGCTGGCAGGGTTCGCACTCTGCACGCTGGCGGTGTTGCTCCGTAGCCAGCTTCAACGGTTCGCGGGGTATCTGGCCGTGGCGACGGTGGGTGCTGCGTTCGTGCTCGCGATGGTGGTGCTGTTCAACGTGATCGACGCGCACGGTGGCATCGCCGTGCACTCGCACACGTGGTATTCGGCCGGCCCGCTGAAGGTGCCTCTCGGCGTGCGGGTCGATGGGCTCGCGGCGATTATGTTGAGCATCGTGACGAGCGTGTCTCTGCTGGTGCAGGTGTACTCGCTCGGCTACATGCACGGCGACAGGGGTTATGGGCGCTACTTCGCCTACATGTGCCTTTTCACCACCTCGATGCTGGGCCTGGTGCTCGCCGACAACATCTTCATGATTTTCATCTTCTGGGAGTTGGTGGGGCTGTGCAGCTACCTCCTCATCGGGTTCTGGTTCCACAGGCCGAGCGCCGCGGCGGCAGCCAAGAAGGCGTTTGTCATCACGCGCCTCGGCGACCTCGGCTTCATGGCGGCCATCTTCCTTATCTGGACGCGCACCGGTGAACTTGGCGTGGCGCAAATCCAGGCAGCGGCGACGAACGGCGCGATAAGCGGGACGTTGCTCACGCTCTTCGCGCTGGGCATCTTCGCGGGGGCTGTGGGCAAGAGTGCCCAGTTCCCACTGCATGTGTGGCTCCCGGACGCGATGGAAGGCCCGACTCCTATCTCGGCGCTCATCCACGCGGCGACCATGGTCGCGGCTGGCGTGTACCTTGTCGCGCGCTTCTATCCCGTGTTCGAAGCATCGACCGATGCGATGCAGGTGGTGATGTGGATTGGGGCGGCGACGGCACTCATTGCGGCGACTATTGCACTCGTGCAGACGGATATCAAACGGGTCCTCGCGTATTCGACGATCAGTCAGCTTGGCTATATGGTGCTGGCGCTGGGTGGCTTCGGATACGTGGCAGCCATCTTCCACCTGTTCACCCACGCGTTCTTCAAGGCCCTGCTGTTCCTCGGTTCCGGCTCGGTGAACCACTCGACGAACACGTTCGATATGCGAAAGATGGGCGGCCTGTGGAAGCGCATGCCGATTACGTTCTGGACGTTCGTGATCGCTTCGCTAAGCATCTCAGGCATCTTTCCGCTGGCTGGATTCTGGTCGAAAGACGAGGTGCTGCACGCCGCCTGGGATTCGAACCATGCCGTATGGGTGATTGGCATTGTCGTCGCGTTCATGACCGCGCTTTACATGTTCCGGGCAGTGTTCCTGACGTTCTTCGGCGAGTACAAAGGCGGCCAGGCGGTCGACCATGATGACCCCGACAGCCATTTCGAAGGCGACCCGGCCCATCCACACGAGGCGCCGTGGACGATGGCGCTCCCTCTCATCATCCTGGCCATCCCGGCCGTGCTCGCGGGCTTTGCCAACATCAACAACACGTTCGGCGACTTCATCATCCACGCGCTCCCACGGAAGTTCGAAGAGGACCAGGGCGTGCAGATGATGACTGCGGTCATCTCGGTTGTATTGGCGCTGCTGGGTATCGCCGTCGCATACGTCGTGTATTACAAGAAATGGATTACGAGCGAATCGCTGCACTCAGCATTCTTGCCGTTCGCCATCGTGCTCGAACGCAAGTATTTCCTTGATGACCTGTATGAGAGTCTCTTCTCGAAGCGCATCTTCCAGGGCGGCTGGAACCGCCTCTGCGACCTCACTGACCGCTACGTGGTGGACGGGCTGGTGAATGGCGTGGGGCTGGTGACGGATCAGCTGAGCACGCGCATTCGCGTGGCTGCCACGGGCCAGTTACAAACGTACGGCGCAATGTTCGCGCTGGGCGTGATCGTCGTCGTCGCAATCATTTTCGCCGTGAACCCGGTATAGGGAGGAGCACAGGTGGCGCTTACAGTACTTGTCTTCCTTCCCGCAGTGGTCGCGGCGATCATCCTGCTCACGCCGAAGGCGTACGAGTCGTACGCGCGATGGACGGCGCTCGCGGGCGCCGTCGCGGTGTTCGGGCTGGCGCTGGGGATCTTTTTCTCGCTCGACCTGAGCAAGGGCGGCTACCAGTTCACCGTGACGAAGGACTGGGTCGATATCGGGTCATTCAACCTGCAATACCACCTGGGCGTTGACGGCATCAGTATGCCGCTCGTGATGCTCACAGCCGTGCTGACGGTGGCAGCGGTGCTGGTTTCGTTCGGCATCAAGGAGCGACAGCGGGCATATTTCGCGTGTCTGCTCACGCTCACGACTTCGGTGCTCGGCGTGTTCTGCGCGCTCGACACGATGCTGTTCTTCCTCTTCTGGGAGCTGGAGCTCTTCCCGATGTTCCTGCTCATCGCGGTGTGGGGGAGCGGCCGGCGCGAGTACGCGGCGACGAAGTTCATCATCTACACGTTCGCCGGGTCGGCGTTCATGCTCGTGGGGATCCTGATCCTCGCGTTCAATGCGAACACGTTCGATATCGCGGTGCTCCAGAACACGACCTTTCACGACACTGTCCTCCCGTTGCGATGGGTGTTCCTGTTTTTGCTGATCGGCTTCGCGGTGAAGCTGCCGATGGTGCCGTTCCACACCTGGGCGCCCGATGCATACAGCAGCGCGCCCACTGCGGTGAGTGTGCTCCTGGCCGGCATCTTCGAGGTGATGGGCGGCTACGGCATCATTAGGCTGTGTGTCTCCATCCTGCCCGGCGTGGCGCAGGACTATTCGATCTGGTTCGCGGCGATCGGCGCCGGCGGGCTGCTCTACTGCGCGTTCATCACGTTCCGGCAGACCGACATCAAGAAGCTTGTGGCCTACCTGTCCGTGAGCCAGATG
Source organism: bacterium (assembly GCA_017308185.1). Taxonomy (GTDB): domain Bacteria; phylum Chloroflexota; class Dehalococcoidia; order Tepidiformales; family Tepidiformaceae; genus JAFKFP01. Next base: position 5,213 of record JAFKFP010000181.1, read on the forward strand.
GGGTTGGTGCTGCTGGGCATCAGCGCACTCGGGCAGACGGGGCTGGTGGGGGCCACGTATCAGCTCGTCGCGCATGGAATCATCACGGCGATGCTCTTCGTCATGGTGGGCCTGCTCGTCGAGCGCACGGGCACCAAAGAGATCGCGAAGATGGGGGGCCTGGCGCGGCAGATGCCGTTGCTGGCGTGTGGACTCGGGTTCGCGGGATTTGCCAGCCTGGGGCTGCCATCACTGGCTGGATTCATCGCGGAGTTCACCGTCTTTCTCGGTTCGTTCCAGCGTTACGAATGGGCGGTGTTGATGGCCATCTTCGGGGCAGTGCTTTCCGCCGGATACATCCTCTGGATGCTCCAGAGGGTGATCTTCGGCCCGATACGCCATGACGCGGAGACCGATGCACTGCCAGACCAGCGGCACTGGTGGGAACATTCCGCCGTAGCCGGGATGGCCGCGATCATCATCCTGTTGGGCGTCTACCCGGCGCTCCTGACGGACATGATCGGTCCCGCGGTTTCGACGATTATGACGAGGGTTGGCTCATGAGCGGATGGGATACGGTTGGCCCGCAGCTGGCGGTGCTGGTGGCTGCGGGGCTCGTTCTGCTTGTGGATGCGATGCTCCCACGGCAGCGTCAGGCGCTGCCGTACATCGCGCTGGCGGGGCTCGCTGCCTCGGCCGCCTGGACTGCATCATGGGTCGGCCGCGATGACTTCCACACGGCATTCGGCGGGACGCTCTCGCTCGACCAATACGCGGTCTTCTTTTACTTCGTATTTGCGGGCATCACGGCAGCGGTGGTGTTGGCGTCCATTGATTGGGTCAACCGCGCCGGCCGCAGCCAGGGCGAGTACTACGCTCTCGTGCTGGTGGCCTGTTCGGGGCTCATGTTCCTTTCCGCGGCGCGCGACCTCATTACCATCTTCCTCGCCCTCGAACTCTCGTCGATCCCGCAGTACATCCTCGCTGGTTGGGGCAAAGACCAGAAATCGAGCGAAGCCGGCCTGAAGTACCTGTTGCTCGGGTCGATTGCGTCGGCACTGTTGCTGTACGGGATGGCCCTGCTCTATGGGCTGACGGGCACAACAATACTGCCGGATATTGCACAGGTCATCCAGCAGGGCGGCGACACCAACCGCGGTTTGCTCGTCGTGGCGATGGTGCTTCTCATCGCCGGATTCGGGTTCAAGATGGCGATCGTGCCATTCCAGATGTGGGTGCCCGATGTCTACCAGGGCGCGCCCACTCCGGTGACGGCGTTCCTTTCGGTGGGTTCGAAGGCCGCTGGCTTTGCGGTGATTATGCGGATCTTCTTCGAAGCGCTCGGCGCGAGCTTCCTGAGTGATGACTGGTTCAAGATCTTCGCCGTGCTCGCGGCGGTTTCAATGACACTCGGGAACGTGATGGCAATCGTCCAGAGTGATATCAAGCGGATGCTCGGGTACTCGTCGATAGCGCAGGCGGGCAACTTCCTCGTTGGTGTGGCGGCGATCGCTGTCCCGGGCCACGAGTTCACCCTCGGTGCGAGCGCCGTGCTGTTGTTCGTGGCGGCTTATGCGTTCACCAACCTGGGCGCGTTCATCGCAATCATCGCCATCTCGCAGAAGATCGGCAGCGACGAGATCAAGGACTACCGGGGCATGTGGCGGCGCTCCCCGTTCCTGGCGCTGGCGCTGGCGTTCTGCCTCGTGTCGCTCACAGGGATCCCGCCGACCGTTGGCTTCTGGGCGAAAATGTACATCTTCAACGCGGCAATCCGGGCGGACCTCGCGTGGCTCGTCATTCTCGGTGTACTGAACGCCGCCATCTCGGCGTATTACTACCTCGGCGTCGTGCGGCAGATGTTCCTCAGCGAACCAGAGGACGAGGAGCCAATCCGCACAACGCCGCCGATAGGCATCTCGATTGCGGTGGCCACGGCCGGCATCTTCGTGTTCGGCGTGATTCCGATGCCATTGATCACTGCGGCGAAGGACGCCGTGCAAATCTTCGCGCACTAGCAGGACGGCGTTGTACGACATCAGCATCGAAGTGACCGTGGACACACATGATGTGGATGTGGGGGCGATGCATCGGCTCGCACAGAGGGTCATGGAGGGTGAGGCAGTAGCGGACGGCACCGCACTGGCGATTCTTGTGACCGATGACCACGCAGTCCGCGCGATGAATCACGAATTCCTTGGCATCGATGCCCCAACCGACGTCCTCTCGTTCCCGGATGAGGCCGACGATTTTATACAGGGTGCAGCCGATGAGCCGCTCCTGGGTGATATCGCTATCGCCATCGAGACGGCGGCGAAGCAGGCCGCGGAGGGTGGGCGGTCGCTCGATGCCGAGATCGCACACCTGCTGACGCACGGCATCCTGCACCTCTGTGGCTACGACCATGAAGCCGGCCTCGAGGAGGAGCAGCGGATGCAGGCGCGCGAGGAGCACTATCTCGGCGACCTGGGTGCATTCCACAGGCACTCGTAGGCCGAACATTCCGCGGCCAAACACATCTGTTCTATACTGGGTGAATCGAGACCAGGCGGGGGAAGCGTGCTCTACGGCAAATATCGGCCCCAGGGCTTTGACGAGGTCGTGGGCCAGGATCACATCGTCACGACGCTGCGGAACGCGCTGATCGCATCGGACTCGTACCGGCGCGATGGCGGCGACCAGCGGCGTGACCCGTTGGCCCATGGGTTCCTGTTCAGTGGGCCACGCGGTACCGGCAAGACCACGACAGCGCGTATCCTGGCGAAGGCGGTCAACTGTGCTGACCTGCGCGAAGGCGACCCATGCGGTGCGTGTGCATCATGCGTGGCCATCACGCAGGGACGGGCGCTCGACCTCATCGAAATGGACGCCGCGAGCAACCGCGGCATTGATGATATTCGGGAACTGCGCGAGAAGATCGGCTATGCGCCAAGCGACCTCAACAAGAAGGTGTACCTGCTCGACGAGGTGCACATGCTGACAGAGGGTGCATTCAACGCACTGCTCAAGACCCTGGAGGAGCCGCCGCCACACGCGATCTTCATCCTCGCCACGACGGAAGCGCACAAGGTCCCGATCACCATCCGGTCCCGGTGCCAGCGGTACGATTTCCGGCGGGTGCCGAACGATGCGATCGTCTCGCGCCTTCAGGTGGTTTGTGACAGCGAAGGGTTCGACATACCGGGGAGCGGGCTGCTCACGATCGCGATCCAGTCGCGCGGGGGGATGCGCGACGCCATTACCCTGCTCGAGCAGGTGACCGCGCGCTACGGCGTGGCACCAACCCATGATGAAGTGCTCGCCGGGCTGGGACTCGTACAGGACGAGCGCAGTGCTGTGCTCGCCCGCGCAATTGTTGACAGCGATCTCGCGGGCGCGCTCGAAGTCGCGCGGGAGGTGGCTGATTCAGGCATCGACATGGCGGACTTCACACGAGCAACGCTGGACCTGTTGCGCGCGATCCTCCCCGACGTGCTCAGGAAGCAGTTGACACCCGGACGCGAGGAACCAGAGCGGTCACTGGCGGAGGCTGCACTCGCAGCGAATTCGAGCATGGAAGTGCTCGTCACGGCCATCCGTGAACTGGCTGAGGCGGATTTCCGGCTCGACCCCGCGAGCCCGATTCCGCTGGAGATTGCGTGTGCGTCTTCAATCCTTGGCCCGGCACCGGCGGTTGTGGCGGCGGCCCCCGCGTCAGCAGGGGCGCCATCCCTCCGGAGCAGCCGCAACGGAGCACGGACGCCGGCGACGATCCCGGCCGACTCGCCGCTTTCAAGCGAAGAGCGGTTTCTGAAACAATTGTACGAGCGCTGCCGGCTGGTCGATGCACGGCTCGCAGGGTGGCTGAACGGTTCGTGCGAGGTCATGACGCTATCAGATGATGAGCTCGTGTTGGGCTTCTATCATGAGGTGCACCGGCAGAAAGTAGATACCGACGTGCGGACGCTGGTTGAGCAACAGGCAGAGGCGTTGGCGGGCCACGCACTGAAGCTCACGTTGCAGCACATCGAGCAGAGCAGGCAGCCACGGCGTGAATCGCGCCGGGGGCACCTTGCAGAGGCCGCCCGGGCTATGGGCGCAACCCCCGTGACCAAGGAGTAACGAAATGGCGAAAGCAAGTGGCAACAACCGCTACCTGCGGCGTGGCGGCGGCGGCGCCGCCGGACGCCCGGGCGGCGCCGGCGCGAATCCCCTCGCGGCAGCGCAGGAGATGCTGGCACGCGCCCAGGCAGACCTCGCGGCAGCGTCAGTCGAAGGCACGTCGGGCGGCGGGGCCGTAGCGGTCACGATGAACGGAGAGAAGCAAATCACCGGGATCCGCATCGAGCCGGAGGTGGTGGACCCGGAGGACGTGGAGATGCTCCAGGACTTGATCATGGCGGCCATCGCGGACGCAGCGGAGCGGGCCCAGGCGTTGCAGGCCGAGTCGTACGGAGCAATCACGGGAGGGCTCAACATCCCGGGGCTATCGGAACTGGGTCTCGGCTGACACGCACCAATGGCAGAACGCGAAGCCCGCACGCCCGAGCCAATCACGCGCCTCATCGAAGCGTTTAACAGGTTGCCCGGCATCGGCCCGAAGTCAGCCCAACGGCTTGCTTACTATGTCCTGCGGGCACCGGCTGCCGAAGCCGAGGGGCTCGCGGCGGCGCTTCGTGACGTGAAAACACGCATCCAGTTCTGCCAGACATGCCTGAATATCACGGAGGGCGAGCGGTGCAGCTACTGTAGCGACCCACGCCGCGACCAGACGGTCGTCTGCGTGGTGGAGGAGCCGCTCGACATCCTCGCGATAGAGCGGACCGCCTCGTTTCGCGGCCTCTACCATGTACTTCACGGCGTCCTCAACCCGATGGACGGCATTGGCCCGGATGAGATCCGTATCCGTGAACTGGTCGAGCGCTTGAAGGACGGGACGGTCACCGAGATTATCATGGCCACTAACCAGAGCCTCGAGGGCGAAGCGACTGCCATGTACATCCAACGCCTCGTAGGGCCCGCTGGCGTCCGCGTGACGCGCCTTGCGCGGGGTTTGCCGAGCGGGGCCGACCTCGAATACACCGACGACCTCACGCTCGCACGGGCACTCGAAGGCCGCCAGGAGATTTAGCGTGACCGACCGCCCACGGGCGTATAAGACCGAGGGCGTTATCCTTCGGCGGCGCAATATTGGCGAGGCCGACACGATTTTCACCGTGTTCAGTGCGTCATTGGGCAAGTTCGACGCCATCGCCAGGGGCGTCCGTAAAGCACGCAGCCACATGCGGGGCCACCTCGAGCCACTCACCCGCAGCCGCCTCATGCTCGCGCGCGGCCGTTCGCTCGACGTCTTCACCCAGGCCGAAACCATCGATCCGTATCGTCACCTCCACGAGGATCTCGAGCAGTCCGCACTGGGGGTGTACTGCTGCGAACTTATCGACCGTTTCGGCGCTGAGAATATGGAACAGGAAGATGTCTATCTCCTGCTCGTCGATACGCTGGCAGCTATCGACGGTGGCGCGCCTGGGCACATAGCGCGCTACTTCGAGGTGCAACTCCTCGCGCTGACCGGGTACGCGCTTCGGTTGCATGGGTGTGCGCTCTGCAACGCACGGCTCCCCGAGGAGGACACACTCATATCCGCGCCGGCCGGCGGCCTCGTGTGCATTGCATGCCGAGCGCGCGCGGGGACGGGGCGCATCATCTCGGTGCGAGCGGTAAAGGTACTCCGGTTCGCGTCCAGTACGACGCTCGAGCGATTCGCAGCGCTGCGCATCGACCCCGATACCGAGCATGAGGTGGCGCTCGCAATCGGAGAATCGCTCCGCACAGCGCTCGACCGCGACCCCGCGAGCGCCCGCTATCTTGAGCAGGTGCGGCGGCTCACGCCGGCAGCCGAGCGGCCCATGAACGCAGAGCCCGAACGTTTGGAGCCGGCGGATTCCATCTAGCACATACGCGGCTGCGCTTTCCCGTTCGGACGCGGCTCGTAGAATTGGGATGCGCGGACGACATGATGAGGCCACGCGCCGGGGGTGCCACGAGTGACGCTTGAATATCTTCGAGACCTGCGGGTGCAGGGCGTGGCAGCCGAGATCGCTCGCGTGAAGTTCCCATTCCCGAACGACGAACATCCTGATTACGACACCATCGTGAACATCCCGAAGCCGAAGATTTCGGTCGGCACGGGCCCGGATGGCAAGGACCTGTTCCCCGACATCGTGGTGGTTCGCCGCCCGGGACAATGGCTCACCATGATGGCGATGGTTGAGACGCACGATACGCTCACGGATGAGACGGCCCTGACGAGATGGAAGCCGATAGCAGCGCTCGGCGAGATGTTCGTGTACGTGCCGGCGGGAAGCGGGCCCATCGCCCACAAGCTGCTGAAAAAGCATAAGATCCCGGTAGATGGGGTCCGCACGTGGCGATTCCGACCCGTCTGGGGTCTTGATGTCGCGGACGTGTGATCGGGGGCGGGACAAGCCGGATGAACATCTTCTTTGACGTCGACCACACGCTCGTATTTATCGATCAGCACACGAATGCCCTGAGGCCGGGCGCCCGCGAGGCGATGCAGACGCTCAAGGAAGCTGGACACGGCGTGTATGTCTGGTCGGCCAGTGGCAAGCCCCACGTGGAGCGCATCTGCGCGCTGCATGGGCTGGCGCCCTGGGTAGATGGCATGTTTGACAAGGACCCGCGTGTGCAGCCCTTCCCGGATTTCATCATCGACGATGACTGGTACCTGGTGCAGAAGTACGGCGGGCACCTGGTGAGCCAGTACAAAGCCATCAACCTCGAGGACCAGGAGTTCGCGGACGCACTGGCCACGCTCGCCGGGCTCGGGCACCTCTAGTGGCAGTTTTTCACGCGACGGCAGCGGCCGCGCAGGGGTTAGGATAGGGCGATGGCCCGTGTCCTGGTCGCCGAACCATTTTACGGCGGCAGTCACAAAGCATTCCTCGATGGTTTGGTGCGGCATTCGCGGCACGAATTCGAGTTGCTGACGCTTCCAGATGCCGAATGGCGGCGGCGAATGCGACGGGGAGCCCAGGAACTCGCGGCCGCTGCCATGGCGGCCACCGGGACCTTCGATCTGCTCATCGTGACCGACATGCTTGACCTGCCGGCGTTTCTCGCACTCACGCGGCCGCGATTCGCCTCGACGCCGGTACTCTGCTATTTCCACGAGAACCAGTTCACGTATCCACGGCTGAGGGGGACCAAGTTCAACTCATGGTTCGGGCAGATCAATTACCTGAGCGCGTGTGCCGCAGACTATGTGGCGTTCAATTCCCGGTTCCACCGCGAGGACTTCCTGGGAGCGCTGCGAGCGCTTGCAAGAACCCCGAATGGCTGGCTCGTAGAGAGTCTCATCGCGGGCATCGAAGCCAGGAGTGCAGTCTTGCCAGTGGGCGTCGAACTCGCGTGGCTGGACGCGCACGAGCAGAGCCGGCGGCCTCGCGAGGAGCCTCTCGTGTTGTGGAACCACCGGTGGGAATTCGATAAAGCGCCGGCTGTCTTCGCCCGCGCCATCACAGTGCTTGCGGACGAAGGGCTGGCGTTCCAGGTCGCACTTGCGGGCGACCCCGGACCGAACCCGGCGCGCGAGCTGATGGAGTTGGGACACCGGGCGCCGGGCCGCATCGCCCACTCGGGCTATGCGGCCTCTCGCGAAGCGTATGCTGAATTGCTCTGGAACTCGGCTATCGTAGCCTCGACGGCGCGCCATGAATTCTTTGGTGTGGGCATGGCCGAGGCGCTCTACTGTGGATGCGTGCCTGTGGCGCCGGCCAGGTACAACTATCCCGCCTTGATACCGAGAGAGTGGCATGAGCGCTGTCTGTTCGAAGACGAGGCCGCGTTGGTGCACAAGCTCAGGAGGCTCATCACCGATCCCATCGGCGAGACTGCGCCGGGCCGCGCTTCAGCAGCGAGATTCGCGTGGGAGAAGGTCGGTGAAGCCTGGGACGACGCCATCGAAATGATGGCGAACGCGCCGCGCATTGCCGATAAGAATGCGTCGATCGCGAATATGTGCGTGAATGAAGTATGCGCATGAACCGCAGGCTGCCTGCGATCAAGCATGGTCTGCCGGGGCGTGAGGGCGCGTAGTGGGATTGCGTAGCCGCATGGCGTGGCCGTTTCATAAGCTCCAGAGAGGGTGGCGCAGGGTACCGGGCACGATACGTGCTCCGTTCCACGTGGTTGCACGCACCATCCAGCTTTATGTCGATGATGCCTGCAGTACGTACGCGGCGGCGATCGCCTACTACTCCATCTTCGCGCTGGTGCCGTTGGCGTTGGTGATCCTGTCCGTTTTTGGCCTCGTGGTGGACCAGCAACGGATCGTCAACATGGTATTCGACCAGCTCCCACTGAAAGACACAGCGTCGGTCCGCGAGAACGTTGAGGCGATCGTCAACCGCGCGCACCAGATTAGCCTGGCAGGGCTGTCGTTCGGATTGGTCGCGCTGATCTGGTCCGCAAGTGGCATCTTTACGGCTGTGCGCAACGGATTGAATGCGACACAGCGGCGCCGCCGGGCACGGCCCTATTGGCGGTCGAAACTGCTCGACATCACGCTCATCCCCTGCCTGGGACTGTTGATCCTGGTATCCGTGGGGCTCACGGCGGGGGCGCAGATCCTGATTGATGGATTCGGCAGCCTGGGGCCGCTGAACCTCGACAAGAACATCCCGCTTCGGGCGACATCATATGCGCTGCCGCTGATCGTGTCGTTCGTCTCGTTCTCGCTCCTCTACCGCTACGTGCCCGCATCACGGCCAGCGTGGACGGAGGCGCTGACCGGGGCGGCACTGGCGTCGATCCTCTTCGAGCTCGTGAAGAACCTCTACGCGGTGATCTTCTCCCTCACCTCGTTTTCCAAAGACACGGCGATCTATGCGGGCTTCGGGACGGCGCTCGGCTTCCTCCTGTGGCTGTTCATCGACGCTTCGGTGTTGTTGCTGGGGGCCGAGTTCGGCCGTGCGGTACGGCTCACGCGGCGTGGACTGGCGATAGAACCGGATGAACGTGCAGCGAGTGTCGCATCACCGGCGCGGCCAGCTTCAAAAAGCCCGGTGTGAGTCTGGAGCACAGCGGATAAACGGTCGCTGGCCGAGGCATAGGCAGCTTTTATAACATTAATGTTGGAAAAGCCCAGAATCACCCCTTAGACTGGAAGTATGCACGGGACACGAGAGCGCATCCTGGAACTGATGGTGCGAAAGCGCGAGGCGCGCGTCGAGGACTTCGCGGAGGAACTCGGCATCACCGCCGCCGCGGTACGGCGCCACCTCGACAACCTGCGGGCCGACGGCCTGGCGGATGTGCGCGCAGTGAAACAGGCGACGGGCCGTCCGTACTACGTGTACTTCGCAACTGGCAAAGGCCTCAGCAGCGGCGCGGCCGCCTACGCCGAGTTGCTTGAACGTATGTTGCTCGGGCTCGAGAAGTCAGCGTCTAGTGTTGGATTGCTAGGTGGCCATTGCGATTTGCCCCAAGCCCAGAATGCGCACCCGCATACCCTACTGGTCGCGCCAACCGAGGCCCAGAGCTTTTTGAAGGGCCACATAGGATCGCACAAATTGCCCTTGGGCCTCTATGCGCGTCCCCTCAGCCGCGACAGCCGCGCGTTGCGCTTCTATCGAGGAGGTCATCGGTACGACGCCGCGGTCGTATCGTTCTGCTGCAAACCGTGCCGATCGCCGCGCGCCCTCGACGTTGCGATATGCCGATAGCAGATTTGCGCGCAGATTGCCGAACCGAGAAAGGCTCGTCTCGGCATCGGACAGCGCGGCCAGGACCGCCTTGCGGTATTGAGATTCCGCTTCATCGCGCCCAGCCCGCGATTGATCGACCCGCGCCCGGTTACGGCCGAAGTCGAGGAAGCTCCAGTTGATGCGCGGCAGGAGCAACGTGGAGACGCTGTCCGTATCAACCACATCGCCAATGTTGGGCCCGCCGAGCCCGATGATCCCCATGATACTGACCGATGGAAACTGACGGGCGACGTCGACGCCGATTTGCGCTGTGGCTGCGGCGAGCTGCCTTTCGGCGGCACGGACATCCGGTCGACGACGCAGCATAGCCGCCGGGTCGCCGATCGTGACGCTGGCGGGGATCGTCGGGATTGCGCTAGGCGCAGCGAGCGCCGCATCATGCGCGCCAGGCTCGTCGCCGGTGAGTAGTGCCAACTGGTCCAGCGTCACCGCGATCTGACCTTCGAGCGGCAGCAGGCTTCCCTGCGTCCGGTTCAGTTCCGTTCGCAAGCGGACGACGTCGTCGACCGACGAGGCACCTCGGCTCTCACGCTGCTCCAGCAGTGTAAGAGCGCTGGCCTGCAGCGCTGCGGATTGACGGGCGAGGCCAAGCCGTTGCTGCAGTTCACGGAGTGTCACGTAATTGCTGGCGATCTCGGCGGAAAGCCGCACTTGGGCGTCGGCGAGCTGCGCCTCGGCCGCGTCTGCCTGCGCGGCCGCGCTCTGGGCGGCCCGGCGACGGCCGCCGAAAAAGTCTATCTCCCAGGACGCGTCTAGTCCGACGTTGTAGAATTCCGCTTTGATGCGGTCATCCTGCTGTCCTTGAGTTGGAAGTGCTAGCGATCCAGGCGGCAGGTCGGCGACGATGGCGGTTCCCGTCGCCGAGACGGAGGGAAGCCGGTTGGCGCGCTGTTCCCGAACGGCGGCGCGTGCTTTTCGGACGCGCGACTCGGCGGCAGCGACGTCGGGGCTCGCAGCCAGGCCGCGTTCGATCAGCGTGGTGAGCAGCGGGTCGGACATCGCCTCCCACCACTTGGCCAAGGGAGGCTGCGGTGAGGTCAGCAGAGGGTCGGCGCGGCGAAATGTCGCGTCTGGACGCTCGGCGCTCGCGACGGGTCTGGGACCTGCATAATCGGGACCGACAGTGCAGCCTGTGAGTGCGAGGGAAGCTAGG
>JAFKFP010000326.1 GCA_017308185.1 bacterium
GAAGCTCTCTGCGAACGCGCCTGACGCTATCAGCAAGTTCTTCTCGACTGTCCACACCCCGGGGCAGCACAGCAACGCTACCAATTCATCGACCGCCCCGGCCGGGGCCAGCTAGCCTCGCACCCCCGACGGCTGTGGGAGCCCGCGGTCTCACCGGCCGGTGAACCGCGGCTCCCGCTTCTCCGCGAACGACACGCCGCCCTCTTTTCGGTCTGCTGATGTCGCGGTCGTGCCGAGCGCAATCGCCGAGAACTCGAGTGCGCTCTCGAAATCCATGTTCTGGGTGCGGTATGCCAGAAGCTTCCCCAGCTTCTGGCCGATCGGCGGGCCTGCCTCCACTGCGCTCGCCAGTTCCATCGTCTTCGCCTCCAGTTCCTCCGGCGCGACGAGGTAGTTCGTCAGTCCGGCCGCGTGCGCTTCCTCGGCGGCCATGAACCGCCCTGTGGTCATCATTTCCATCGCCTTTCGCCAGCCGATCACACGCGGCAGCGAATAGAATCCGCCGAGGTCGGCGAACAGGCCCCGTTTCACGTACGCCACCTGGAACCGCGCAGCAGTGGAGGCAACGGCCATGTCGCAGTGAGCCACCATGTCCAGCCCGGCGCCCACGCACACACCGTTGATCGAGGCGATGACTGGCACATCGAGCCGCTTGAGCGCGATGTAGGCTTCCGATTCGTTACGGAAGAACATGCGCGCGCCCTCGAGGTCAGTGGCTGATTCCTGTGCGGGATAGAGCAACCCGGCCGGCCGCGCTCCGCCCGAGAAGTCCGCCCCTGCGCAAAACCCCCGGCCGGCGCCGGTAATCACGACACACCTCACCGAGCGGTCCGTTCGCATCTCCTGGAAGAGCCTTCGAAGTTCGTCAAAGAGCGTCATATTGATCGCGTTCAGCTTCTCGGGCCGGTTCAGCGTCACCCAGAGGATCCCGCCTTCTCCGCGCCGCTCTGTCAACAATGTCCCATACGTCATGGCGTCACCCTCCTGTCTTTCGGCTGCTACTCTACGGCCTTGCGCATGCCGCGGCATCCACCCATGATCCCTTCCCGGGGGATGGATACGAGGAGGGGAATGTGGCGGCAGCCATCTACGCGGGGAGTTTCGACCCGATCACGAACGGTCACCTGGCGATTATCCGGTCGGGCCTGATCGCCTTCGACCGCATCATCGTTGCGGTGCTCACCAACCCGGCGAAGTCTCCGTTGTTCACCGTCGAAGAACGCATCGAAATGATCGAAGACGAATTCGCCGAAGACCCGCGCGTGGAGGCGGATTGCTTCGACGGCGGCCTGCTCGTTGAATATGCGCGGTCGAAGGGAGTGAGCGTTGTGCTTCGCGGACTCCGCGCCGTCGGGGACTTCGATAGCGAACTGCAGATGGCTACGATGAACCGGAACCTCGCGCCCGATGTCGTGACGGTCTTCATCATGGCGAACGACTACTTCTTCGTGAGCTCGACACTCATCAAAGAGGTGGCGGGCCTCGGCGGTGACCTCACCGGCGTCGTGCCCGAACGCGTGCACCACCGCCTCACCACGAAGATGGCGAATCGCGGATGACGCCTCCTGTGCGGCGCCGCTGGCGCCCGCTGCGCCGGCTAGCCCCGCAGAGTGGCGCCTGTTTCTTTTTCCAGCCGCTTCAGCAGGCCTTCACGGATCCGCGTGATGTCGGTGTCGCTGAGCGTCCGATCCTCGGCCTGGTAACGCAACCGTATTGCGAGCGAGCGCTTCCCTTCCGGCACGCCCTTGCCGCGATACTCGTCAAAAACGTCGCCAGTGACGCGCGTGCGCCCCGCACGGTGGCTTCGGACCACGGCCAATACGCCGGCCGCCGGTGTTGCCTCATCGATCAGCAACGCGATGTCCTGCCGCACCTCCGGGAATCGCGATGGCGGCGCGTAAGCAGGGCGCTCGGGCAGGACGCGCACCAGGTCCTCCACCCACAGTTCGAGCAAGAACACAGGCTCGTCGATATCGAATGCTGTCGCGGTGTCCGGGTGCACCTGGCCAAGCACGCCGACCGTTTGCCCATCGGCGGTGATACGCGCCGAATGCCCTCGCAGTAGTCCGAACTCCTCGTTGGCGGTGCCTCCGAGGTCGATCCCCAGGAGCGCCCCGAGCCCTTCGAGCGTCCCCTTTGCGTCGAAAAAATCGAGTGGCTCCCCGGCACTGTTGGCAGCCGCCCAACGCTGTTCACGCCGCCCACCGAGCACGGCACAGACAACGGCGCGCTCATGTGGCAGGTCCGCCTCCACTGGCAGGTACTCGGCGCCGGCTTCAAACAGCCGCAGCGGACCATCATCGTGGCGGCGGTTGGACGCATAGCTTTCCAGCACACCGGCGCGCAGCGAAGTCCGAAGGAACGTATGCTGCGCCGCGACCGGGTTCACGACGCTCAGAGGTGCGCGGCGCAGGCTGTCGTCCGGCGCAGTGACGCGTTCAAGCGTGGACGGTCGCCTTCATCGATCTCCATGACGCGAACGCTGCTTTTATGTATTGCCGCTGGGAGCCTCGTATCCGGGACG
>JAFKFP010000327.1 GCA_017308185.1 bacterium
AGTGGGTGCGTATGCCCATCTCCTGGAGATAATCGGCAAGGTCCTCAGCCATCTTCTTGGTGAGCGTTGTCACGAGCGCGCGCTGGCCGCGGTCGACAGCACGCTTGATCTCTTCCATCAGGTCGTCGACCTGGTTCTGCGTCGGACGCACCTCGATCTGCGGGTCCAGGAGCCCGGTCGGACGAATGACCTGTTCGACCACCTGGCTCGACCGCGAAATCTCGTAATCAGCCGGTGTGGCGCTGACGAAAATCGCCTGGTTGATGTGGCGGTCGAACTCTTCGAACGTGAGCGGCCGGTTGTCCAACGCGCTCGGCAGGCGGAAACCGAACTCCACGAGCGTCTCTTTCCGCGCACGGTCGCCGAAGTACTGGCCCTGCACCTGTGGCAACGTCATGTGCGATTCATCGACGATGATCAGCCAGTCGTCGGGGAAGTAGTCGAGCAGGCACCACGGCGTCGAACCCGCCTCACGGGCCTGGAGGTGGCGCGAATAGTTCTCAACCCCGGCGCAGTAGCCGGTCTCGCGCATCGATTCAATGTCGTAATGCGTCCGCTCTTCGAGCCGGGCAGCTTCGAGGATCTTGCCGCGCTCTTTGAAGTACGCGAGCTGCTCTTCAAGCTCCTGCTCTATGCCGGCGAGCGCCTTCTCCATCCGCTCCTGGGTGGTGACAAAGTGCTTCGCCGGGAAGATATCGACCGAATCCTTGTCGGCGAGGATCTCGCCCGTCAGCGGGTCCAGCTGGACGATGCGTTCTACTTCGTCGCCGAAGAAGTCCACGCGGATGGCGAGTTCGTCGTAGCTCGGCAGTATCGTGAGCGAATCGCCACGCACGCGAAACTTCCCGCGCACGAGGTTCATGTCGTTGCGCTCATACTGCATGCCGACCATCTTTCGGACGGCTTCGTTGCGGGCGACACGCTGGCCTTTGCGGAAGCTGAGCACGAATTCGGCGTACTGGGCCGGTTCGCCGAGGCCGTAGATGCAGCTCACGCTCGCGACGATGATCGTGTCGCGGCGCGTGAACAGTGACCGTGTTGCCGCGTGGCGCAGCTTGTCGATCTCTTCGTTGATGTCGGCATCTTTTGCGATGTACGTATCGCTTCGAGGGATGTAGGCCTCGGGCTGGTAGTAGTCGTAATAGCTGACGAAATACTCGACCGCGTTCTCCGGGAAGAACTCTTTGAGCTCGGAGCAGAGCTGGGCGGCGAGCGTCTTGTTGTGCGCCAGGACAAGGGTTGGCCGTCCTGTCGCCTTGATGACGTTCGCCATCGTGAACGTCTTGCCTGACCCTGTAACGCCAAGCAGCGTCTGGTAGCGGTCGCCCCGGTCGACGCCCTCTACGAGCTTTTCTATGGCCTCGGGTTGGTCGCCCGTCGGCACAAAATCGGCCTGCAAGTTGAAGCGTGCGAACTCGGCAGAGGGCGCAAAGAGTGCCATGCAGCCAGTGTAGCAGGGTGCAGGAGGGCGCCGGTGATCGATTGTTGACAGGGCAGTGTCAGGAGAGGTCGCGTTATCGGTGGGGTCCTGGATGCGGACGGTTCGCTTCGCAGGACGGCGTTGGGCGCGCTCAGTCCTCGATGGGCGCATCGCTACCGGGCTTATAGCTCGCCCGCGCGAAGGCCGCCACGTACACGTGCCGCGCACCGTGGTCCTTCAGCACCCGGGCGCAGGCCTCGACCGTGGCGCCAGTCGTGACCACATCGTCGACGAGAAGGATGGTGGCGCCGTCCAGCGTCGGGCCCTGATAGGCGAACGCGTCAGCGATGTTGCGGCGACGTTCGCGCATGCTGCTGCCAACCTGCTGTGCGGTCTTGACCACACGTCGCAGATTCCCCGGAAGAGGCGTGTAGTGAAGCGGCGCGAGCAGTGCGGCTGCCTGGTTGAAACCCCGGCTCCGTTGGCGCGATGGATGGAGCGGCACGGCCACGGCGTAATCAAAGGCTGCGCCGTCGAGCGCCTGCTGGAGGTGGGCCGACATCGGCAGCGCCGCAGCACGCACACGGCCGTACTTCAAACGGTGCACAGCACGCCGCGCGGGGCCGTGCATTTCGAACGCGGCCACCACTGAATCGACCGCCTGCATGTTGAAACAACGGGGGCAGTTGTCGGAACCCTCCCATTCTGCGCTGCAGTGCTTACAGCGCCCGGCGCCCACGGCGGGGGTGCAGGTCGAGTGGCAAGGTGCGCAGAAGAATGTGCCGAAGCGCCCGCAACCACTACAGCGTGGCGGGTAGACGAGGTCTACGAGTGCGTTCGGAATGGCCGCGAATCGCATTGCGAGCCGCTCCCGCCGAACCTAGCCGGCGAAAGAGCGGCCCGACGAAATCGTCGCCTGCGCAAGCCCTTGACGGCAAACAAAAAGCCCGGCGCATGGCCGGGCTTCGGACTACAAGCTGCGTATCGATCAGGCCGGAAGCGCCTTCACGCGGCGGGCGAGGGTTGATGCGAGGTCACTTCAGCGGATTGACGTGGAATCGGGCGTAATTCCGCGTCACG
>JAFKFP010000182.1 GCA_017308185.1 bacterium
CGAACGAGATCCAGGTGGCCGCTGGCGCCGGTGCGTTGTTCATACTCGCGATTGCGATAACGGCCGAAACCGCACGGGGAAATGAGCGCTTCGCACAACTGGCCGGCGGCGGCACGCTGATGCTCATGGGCCTCGCCGGCGTGGTGGCCGCCGAAACCGGGATGATTCGTCCGCGCGGCATCTGCAGGATCCTTGCTGGTGCCGCGATCGCATTCGGGAGCATCTTCGCGACCGCAGGCGAAGACCCGGCGGTCGTCGTCGAACTGTTACCGCTTGCGGCGGGCGCCCTCCTCTTGCTGCTCGGCGTCCGGTTCGGGTTCTTCCCGCACATCATCTTTGGCGTCGCCGTGATCTTCGCCGGCACCATCGAGCTTGTCGTGCGACATGTCGACGATCCCACACTGGCCGCCCTGGCACTGATGCTGCTCGGCGCCGCGCTCATCGGCGTCGTGCTCTTCCTCGCGAAGGTGAAACCGTGGAAACGCGGCAGCGGGGGCGCAGGCTTCGGCGAACCATCTGCACTCGCCTAGCGCGCTGCGATCCTCACGGCAGCACGCGGACTGCTGCGATCCCGGGATCCCCGATGGGTCGTGTCTGCCCGGCTGCTTCCGCGAAAGCCGCGGTGATGGACTAAAGTCCGCGCACCGCCGGGATGGGACGATCACTGGTCCGATACTGCTGCTTGCCGGACTCGAGCAGGTCGCCGCCTTTGCAGTCGTTCACGACAATGGCGGGGAAACCTTCCACTTCGAGGCGGCGAATCGCCTCCGTGCCAAGGTCCTCGAAGGCCACCACCTCGGCGGATTTGATGTGCCGGTTGAGCAATGCGCCCGTCCCGCCGACGGCGATGCAATAGACGGCATGGTGCTCCTTGATCGCGGCGCGCACCGCCGGACCGCGCCCGCCCTTGCCGATGATGCCCTTCACACCGAGTTCGAGAATCGGCTTCGTGTACGGGTCGATACGCATCGAGGTGGTGGGGCCCGCCGAGCCAATGACCGCCCCCGGGCGTGGCGGCGTCGGCCCGACGTAGTAGATGACCTGCCCACGCAAGTCCACAGGGAGCTTTTCGCCGCGTTTCATCAGCTCGATGAGCCGCTTGTGGGCGGCGTCCCGGGCGGTATAGATGACGCCTGTGAAGGCGACATGGGTGCCGATCGTGAGCCGATCGATGACTTCATCGGTCAGCGGCGTGGTTACCGGTGTGCTGTCAGACATGTCCCTGTGCTCCTTGGTTATCGGGATGCGGGATGATGATCTTGGCCATGGCGTGCTCGTGCGTCGGTATGGTGAGTCCCCAGTAGCCGGCCGGCAGTTCGTGCACCGAAACGGTCTCGTACGCGAAGCGATGGTAGTAGGCGACGTTGCCCATCTCGCGCACCGTCATGAGGATGATGTGCGTGTCGCCCCGCTGGCGTGCCACCCGCTCCGATGCGGCCAGGATCTGAGCACCAAGACCACGCCCCATGCGATCGCGGCGTACGGCCGCCATGCCGAAATAGAGCGCGTGCGACAGGTCGATCCCGGGGAACTTCGCCGCGTCCAGGTCCTCATCGAGCGCAGGCGTCACTGCGCCAGTGCCAACGAGGTCGTTGCCTTCGAACGCCTGCACCAGCCGGCTCGACGCATGCAGCTCCTCGCCAATCGTGTCTTCCGAGGTGCGGTCGGTCCCGAGAAAGGCGTGGCGGCGGAACGCGTCGTTGAGCACCGCCACCGTGGCCGGGACGTTGATCTCTCCGGGGGACAGTACGCGCAGGGCCGGGCGCTGCTCCGTCATCGAGGGCACCTACAGGATCGCTTCCTTGGTGCGCGCGCTGTGGCATTGGATGTTGACTGCCACCGGCAGCGCCGTGATGTGGGTAGGGTAGGTCTCGACGAAGACATCGAGCGCGGTGGTGCTGCCGCCCACGGCCTGGGGGCCGACGCCGAGCGCATTCACCGCTTCCAGCAGTTCATCTTCGAGCTGGGCGACTTCTCCGTCCTGGTGCCGGGAGCCGATTTTGCGGAAGAGCGAGTGCTTGGCCATCGTCATCGCCTTTTCGGCTGTGCCCCCGATGCCGACGCCAATCACCAGCGGAGGGCACGGGTTGCCGCCCGAAAGGTCCACCGTTTCGCACACGAAATCGACGACGGCGCTCTTGCCGCTCCCCGGCAGGAAGTTCTGGTAGCGCGACATATTCTCGCAGCCGCCGCCCTTCGGCATGAAGAGGATGCGTACTTTATCCCCGGGAACGATCTCGGTGTGGATCACGCCGGGCGTGTTGTCGCCGGTGTTCTTGCGCGCGCTGAACGGCTGGGCGGCTATCGACTTGCGCAGAAAGCCTTCGCCATATCCTTTTCGAATCCCCTCATTGATGGCGTCAATGAGATAGCCGCCATCGATATGCACATCCTGGCCGACCTCGATGTGCACGACTGCGGTGCCGGTGTCCTGGCAGAGCGGGAGCATGCGCTGGCGGGCCACCTCGGCATTTTCGAGGATCTCGTCGATGATCTGTATCGCAAGTGGCGACCGTTCTGTCTGTTTCGCATCGCGGATGGCGTTTTTCACGTCATCGGGCAGGAAATGCGTGGCCTCTACAGCGAGCCTCGCCACCGCCTCTGTGATCTCGGATGCCTCGATCTCTCGTACCAAACCCGTTCTCCCTGGTGGTAGTACTGGCGCAACGCCACGCGTGAGAAAGCGTAGCCCTGCAAGGCATAACCCGCACGTGTAGCCGCAGTGATCCATGCGGATGGCGCAGGTGCAACTCGCTGATGGGTGCACATTGGTGGACGCATCTCGTGAACGGAATCACAATTGAAGGCGATGCGTGTTCGCGGCCGGGTTGCGCGGCCTCGAGAATACCAAACGCCTCGGAGGGAACGCTCATGCGCAGTGCATGGCATATCTCGCGACGGGTCCTCCCGGCCCTGATCGCTGTCGGCCTCGTGGCAGCGCTTGCCGGAGCCTGTAGCAGCAACAATTCGACATCGGGCACAGCCACAGGCTCGTCGCCCACGATTGAGTTCCATACCCCTGTCGGGGGCTCGGGCTCACCGGCTGCAGGCGGCTCACCCGCCGCGGGCGGTTCGGCCACGACGGGCCAAGCCGTGACGCTGCAGATCGCGGCTGAGCCGGGCAACAAGTTTGACAAGGACAAGCTCACCGTCCCGGCCGGCGCCCAGGTCACCGTCCAGTTCACCAACAACGACCCGATCATCCATAACTTCGCCGTCTACGATAAGAAGGGCGGCACCGAGCTCTACACTGGCGACCTTTTCAAGGGCCCGAACGTCACCAAGGACGAGAAGTTCACGGCCCCCGCGAAGGCCGGCAACTACTACTTCCAGTGTGATGTGCACCCGGACACGATGAACGGCACGCTCGTCGTCCAGTAGCAGGTACGACTGCCACCCGCAACCGGTGAGGGCAAGGCCGAATCGGCCTTGCCCTATTCTTTTGGCGCGTGAGACTCGTGACACGGTTCGGTTAGGCGCGAGCTGACGTACCATCGAAAGAGATAGATCGTCCTGCAGACAGGCGCGTCACGCCCCACCCGATCCACCGTGCCTCGCCAGGCGGTCGAACGTTCGTCCGCCGGCACGCGTTAGCTTCGTGCCGGCCACACGCCGGTAGGAGGCTCTATGTCCCATCCACGCTACGTACTCACGCGGGTGTTTCCCGCATTTGCTGCTATTGCAGCGCTGGCACTCTTTGCGGTGGCATGCAGCAGCAGCAGTTCATCGAAGACACCAACAGTCGCCATTGCATCGCCGTCGTCGGCAGCCTCATCCGCGCCATCGGCTTCGCCCTCCTCGGCGGCGTCGCCAGCGTCGTCGCCTTCAGCCTCGGCATCATCGAGCACGGGTGCCGCTACGACCGTCGAGATCGCGGCCGAACCGGGAAATAAGTTCGACAAGGACAAGCTGACGGTGAAGGCGGGCGCGCCGATCACCGTCAAGTTCACGAACAACGACCCGATCATCCACAACTTCTCGGTCTACGATAAGAAGGGCGGCACCGAACTCTTCACGGGCGACCTCTTCAAAGGCCCCAACGTGACAAAGGAAGAGCATTTCACGGCGCCAGCGAAGCCGGGCGACTACTACTTCCAGTGCGATGTCCACCCGGACACCATGTTCGGGACGCTCGTCGTGCAGTAGGCACCGGCCACCAGCATGTCAATGCCAGCACCCCTTCTCGCGAGAGGAGGGGTGCTTTCGCGTGGGCCCCGATTGGTATCGTGGCCGCCGCCATGCTATCGTCGCTTCACATCCGAGCATGGCTCGCGCCTGATCGGGGTGCATCACACTTCAGGATCGAACATGACCGCCACCGCAAACGCCCGCCCCGGCCGGCTCGAACGACGAAAGGCTCGCACGCGGGCTGCCATCATCGATGCAGCAAGCTCGCTGTTCCATACGCAGGGCTTCGAGAACACGCCTATCCAGCAGATCGCGGAGCGGGCCGACACCGGCGTGGGGACGCTCTACGGCTATTTCGATTCGAAGGACCAGATCCTGCGCGAAGTGCTCCGGGTGCACTCCGATGAGGCGCTCGCTCACTACAACGCCGTCGTCCGCCCCGATACTCCGCATATTGACCGGGTCGTTGCGGGGCTCGCGACGCTCGCGGAATACATCCGCGACCATCGCTCCGTGCTGCTCGCTGCGTTCCAGCTCGCAGGCCGCTCGCGTTCGACGGCGGAAGATGAAGACACAGGCGATTGGCTTGTGGGCGCGTACAAGCACATGCTGCGCGAGGGCATCGCCGAGGGCGGGCTCGCCGATGTCCCCGTCGACGCCACCGCACGCATGCTGATCGGCACGTGCTTCCAGGCCATGCTCCATGTGGGCGTCTGGCAGGCCACGCCAGACGATGACCGGGCTTTCGACGACATCGAGCAGATCGTGCGCCAGATGCTCACCCCTCGCGCCCAATAGTCCTGCTCCGCGGCGCCCGTTCGAGTGCTTCGGCATCAGCCAGCGCCGCTTCGAACCGTTCAGCCGGGACGATCACCAGCAGCAACGCCACTGCGCCGACTACGACGCCGATATCGTCCAGCTGTCCCAGCACCGGGATGAAGTCCGGTATCAAGTCGATGGGCAGAAGCAGATAGCCGATTACCACGACGAGCAGCGCCTTCGCCGGCCATCCAACCGCGCGGTCTCGCAGCAATGAACGCAGGCAGCGCAGCTTCCCTCGGACCGAAAGGCGCAGGAACCGCCGCCCGCGCAAGGTCGCGCGCAAAATCGCGAGACTGAGCCCGATGACCACGAGCACGAGCGCGACAGCAAGCAGAAGCCAGCCATACCAGGGCATTGGGCCTGCTCAGCTCACATAGCGCGATTCGAATGCCTCTTCATTGAGGGGTGCACCGTGGCGGCGGTGGCTCACAGCCAGCTCCATACGCGTAAGTTGAGCGAGGCCCTTGCGCGTGTCGCTCGCGATGCGCGCCTTGTCCTGGCGGCGCAGACGCAACTTGAACAGCCAGTACGTGAAGGCCTGCCAATCGGCGTAGGCGACATCGCCCCGGATCTTCGCGCGCGTTTCTTCGTAGTACTGCGCGAACAGTTCCTCGCGCGGCTTCGCGTACACGCGCTGGAACATCGTCTCATCCACGCGCGTGTCCTGGCCCCAGACTCGGCTGCGGCTCTCCTTGTGGATCTCTTCCTCCACGGCGAGCTGCAAGGCGCTTTCGACGAGGACACCGTAGAGGTAGTTGAGGTGCGCGCTGTGCTTGGCGTGCCCGAGCCGTTCGGCGAAGTCTTCATCGCTGAGTTCGACGGGCCACTTGCCCTCAAAGAGCAGCGCCTCGGCTTCGCGGGCAGGGATAAGGTCGAGCGCTTCGTCAATGAGCCGCTCGGCCAGCAAGAGCCAATCGAATGCCTCACCGCCGACCAGGTAGCGCAGTTCGCGGTCGCCAATGCGTTCTTCGGGGACGCGCCAGCGGCCGACGGCATCGAGGACGGCTTCAAACCAGTGTTGGCCGCCGAGGATGGCGTTGCGCATGCGCAGGATCGTCTCATCCGGCGCGGGCAAACCCGCCGGCTCATCCTGGATATCTGCTTCAAGCACGGCGTCGCGTGGCATACCGGTTGATGATAACAAGGATGAGCGGGGCATCTCCAGCGGTGTTTACGGTGTCTTTGGGGGGAGGATGAAATCAGAGGGCTGTGCGTTGCGAAGTGCCGCCGTCAATGGCTGGGCGAAGAACCGGTTGACGATTTTCCCGCCGCTGACGGCCACGCTCGCAGCCATCAGATTGCCGGGATCGAGATAGACGATCGTAAAGTCGCCTACCGGCCACTCGGGGCTCCCCTGGTAGCCGGCCGGGTTTCGGTAGATCGCGTAGAGGCCGAGGCCTACCCCGGGCACCACCGGGTTCTTCTCATAGTCAGCTCGCGGCGTGTAGGTACCTTCGCCGCTTCCTCCCGGAATCACCTCAATAATCGTCCCGGCCGCAGCGCCTGTCGGACACGTCGGCGGCGCACCGATTCCCTGCGGATTAGTCACGCACGCGATCTGCATGTACTCTGTGGCCGCAATCAACTTCGCGGGATCGGCCGATTCGATCGCCGCCAGCACCGGGTCGATGTTGGAGTTACCTGTGCGCCTGCCGGACGGGTAGACCTGTGAGGTCGCAGGTTTGCTAGCTCCGGTCGTCTGCAGGTAGTCCGAGGCTGCCCAGCCCGCATCGCTGCCCGGTGTGTACACCGCGACCCACGTGTGCCCGTCGGCATCCTGCGTGAATCCGCGCTCGCGCAGCAATACGTTGTCCTTGTAGCAGCCAAGCGACTGACCTGACGACGATGGCGTCGCTCGTACATAGAGGCAGTCGCCCGCACCGTGGACGATCGCGAATGGGCCGGACGTCGCGGACAGTACGACCAGTGCCCGCGAGGCGGTACCAAGGCCGCTCAGCGGTTGAATCGCGCCGGTGGTCATGTCCACGATCGCCGGTGCAAGCACCGGGCCGTTGGTCTTCGCGCCGAGCACGTCGGAGGGCACATCGACGCTTGCGACCAGGTGGGTGGGATCAATCCAGCCTCCGGTGAAGTCCCCCAACCAGCCCGGCCGTTGGCCCCAGCTGATGGCCGTGCCCGGCTTTCCGGTGCGCCCTTCCATGAGTCCCGTGTAGGCGGTGGTCTTCCCGGCCGTCGTCGTCTGCCAGCTCACAGCGAAGGACTTGAGTCCGCCGCCCATGCTCGCGCCGATGATCTTCGAGTTGGGCGGTAGGGTCGGCGCGAGCGAGCTTCCGTTGGATGGCCCGTCAAAGGCCGAAATCACTGACTGGCCGTCAGCCGAGACGTATGCCGGGTTGGTGTCGCTCATCGAGAACACGCTATCGGTGCCCTGCCCATTTCCGATGGAGACGACAGTACCGCCCGGCAGCGTGACGTACTTCGTCGAGCCGTCGGCGGCAGTCGCGCGCACGAACGCGCTCACCTGGCCGTGTTCGCCGCTCGCGTTCGCCGATAGAATCGAAACCTGGCCGTTCACCGCGCCGATCGAAGTCCACGTGATGCCACCGTCGGCGGAGCCATACACCGTGACTTCAGCATCCGCCGTGACATTGCCGACTCCCCCGCAATAGCCCTTCTCGCAGACGCCGACGGCGAGACCCGCGCCGTCCTGGCTCACGGCCGCTGACGTGATGTACTTGCCGTCGGATGTCGTACCTTCGTCGTTTTGGCCAGGCTCGTGGACACCTGGCAGCTTGTAGACGGTGTCGGTCTGAACACCGTCAGGGCCATACGAAAACCGCTGAACGGACACCGGCGGTACGTCGCACGCCTGGCACACGTTCGCGGCGTACACGACGAGGTCCTTCGGAAATGAGACGGCATCACCCACATGGGCCGGCACAACCCGTATCCCATCCAGGCTTTCGGGCGTGGGACTTGCCGCGGGCGTCGCTGCCGTGGTCGCTGCCGGGGGCGTGACGCCGGCCTTCGGGTGATCCGAATCCTGCGTGGCCAGCACCACCAGCGCGACCGCCAGTCCGGTGACGGCCGCCGCCGCGACGCCACCGAGCGCCCAGCGCACTGCAAGTGGCCCGAGGACGGCTCGGACCACCCGATGGAGGCGGTACGGGAGCCCGTTGTAGCGCTTCCAGAGGTCCACCGCTTCCTCACGCGTATCGACATTCAGGCGCATGAGAATCTCGCCGATGTGCCACTTGGCTCCGTCTTTGCTGATGCCCAGCCGGTCGCCAATCTCGGGGTTCGTCATGCCCTTCGCAGCCAGCGAAAGCACCTCGCGCTGACGTTTGGTCAGCGCATCCATCTCGTGTAACGCATCGGATGCAGGAGCAGTGGCCATGGTTCGGAAGATAGTCTCTCATCGCGCACAGTTCCCTACCCGTTCGTAAAGACGCGATCGAGAATCCACTTGTGCCGCTAATTCAACGTTTGTAGAATTAGGCCCATGCAGCACAAGACTCTTGGCCGAAGGCCAGGTTCGCCCGCCACCCGCGAGGCCATCCTTGGCGCTGCGCGCAAGGCGTTCGGCGCGGCTGGCTTCGAACGCGCCACGATCCGCGAGATTGCCCAGCGTGCGAAGGTCGATCCGGCTCTCGTGCTCCACTATTTCGGCTCAAAGGATGGGCTCTTCAGCGCCGCCATGGCGCTCCCCATCGACCCACAGCAGTTCGCTGCGCGCATCCTCGCTGATGGCATTGAAGGGGCCGGCGTGCGGCTCGCCCATGCCTTCCTTGCGCTCTGGGAAGAGCCGCGTCTTGCGGGCCAGGTGCGCGGCATTTTGCGCGCGGCCGTCTCCCACGAATCCGCGGCCGCGAGCCTCCGCGCGTTCATCGAGGGCCAGGTGGTCGGCAGCGTGGCGGGCTACCTCGGAGAAGATGCCCGTCTGCGTGCGGAACTGGCGGGCTCGCACCTGGTTGGCCTGGCATTCGCACGCTACATCCTGCGGGCCGAGCCGCTGGCTTCCGCGCCGCTGGATGAAATCGTCGCGCTCGTGGGCCCCGCCCTGCAGGGCTATTTCTCCGGGGCGGCGCAAGGCGGCCCACAATGAACCAATCACCGGCCCCGGCCGTGTCCATCAGTGGCCTCCGCGTCGTGCGTGGCAGCAACATCGTGATCCCTGGGCTCGACCTCGCCCTGCCCGGCGGGATCATCACCGGCCTTCTTGGCCCGAGCGGGTGCGGGAAATCGACCCTGATGCGCGCGATCGTCGGTGTCCAGCGCATCACGGCCGGCGAGGTCACTGTCCTCGGCGACCACGCCGGCAGTCCGCAGCTCCGCACGCGCGTGGGGTATGTAACCCAGGCCCCGTCGGTCTACCGTGACCTCAGTGTGGCCGAAAACCTCGAATTCTTTCGCCGCGTGCTCGGCGCCTCGCGAGAGTCTGTCGCGCGTGCGATGGCTGCGGTCTCGCTTGACGCTTACAAGGGCAGGACAGCGGGAGACCTATCCGGCGGGCAGTTCGCGCGCGTGTCCCTCGCAGCCGCCCTCATCGGCGACGCCGAGTTGCTTGTCCTCGACGAACCCACGGTTGGACTCGACCCAATCCTCCGCCAGGAACTGTGGCGGCTCTTCCACCAGCTATCTGACAGCGGCACTACATTGATCGTCTCCAGCCATGTGATGGATGAAGCGAGCCATTGTGACGAGCTTGTCCTGATGCGCGACGGGCGTGTTATCGCGCATGAACCACCCGGCCGGCTCCTCGCGCGCACGGGCGCCAAAGACATCGACGACGCGTTCGTGAGCCTTGTCGAATCCGATATGGCGGTGGCCAAATGAACGCCGGGATCAGCCTCGCAATCGCCATTCGCGTCGTACGCCAGCTACGCAGGGACCCCCGCACGATTATCCTCCTGCTCGTAATCCCCGCGCTCCTCGAGGCGCTCATGTACTGGGTGTTCGATGCAAACGAAGCCGTCTTTCAACGCATCGGCGTCCCGCTGCTCGGCATTTTCCCCCTGGTGATGATGTTCCTCGTAAGCTCCATCACCATGCTGCGCGAACGCTCCAGCGGCACCCTCGAACGCCTGATGACGCTGCCTGTCAGCCGCCTGGACCTGCTCGCCGGCTATGCCATCGCGTTCACAGCAGTAGCAGCGCTCCAGGTGCTGGTCGCCTCGGCCGTGTCATTCTGGCTCCTGGGCCTCGAATCGCACGGCTCCGTTGCAGCCATCATTGCGCTGGCGATGCTCAATGCCGTCCTCGGCGTTGCTCTTGGCCTCTTCGTGAGCGCGTTCGCACGCACCGAATTCCAGGCTGTCCAGTTCATGCCGATCTTCATCATGCCGCAGATAATCGTCTGCGGACTCTTCACACCGCGGGGAGCGATGGCACCCGCCCTTGATTGGCTTTCGAACATCTTCCCCATGTCCTACTCGTACGAGGCGCTCTCCCTCGTTGCCGCGGGGAATAGCGGGGAGTTGACGCTCTTCCGCGATATCCTGGTCGTCATCGCGTTCGCCGTAGTGGCACTGGCAGCTGGCGCCGCCACGTTGCCGCGCCGCACGCCGTAGCCAGCCGTCATGCGCTCTGCGCGCGGGCCAGGTTGGGCGTCGCTATATCCAGCGGTGGTCGTCGAACTTTTCGCCACCAGTCAGGTGGATGAGGGCTGCCCAGCCGCTCAGCAGCGCACTCCCCCCCGCGACGACGGCAGCGGGAGTGGCAAACCAACCGAACTTGCGCGCGGACACCACCGCCAGTCCTGCCAGCCCCGCTGTCAGCGCGCCCAGGCCGATGCCGCGCGCCACCACTGCGGGGTTGCGGATGAGCTTTCGCCCCTCGGGGGGTGCGGGCTCGTGTTCAAACGGGTGGAGGCTCACCGCCGCGTCCGGGCCGGCCTGTGGTTCGTCCATCAGTCTCGCTGGTCCGGCGGCAGCATGTTCGGGATGCCGTCTTCGATGGGATAGCGCTCGCGGCAATCCTTGCAGACCAGGGTGCCCTCCATGATTTCGCCTTCCGCCTCGACCTTCACAGTCAGTTCGAGGTCGCCCTTGCACATCGGGCACACGAGGATCTCCATCAACTGCTTCTGCACGCTTCGATGGTATCAGGGCTCAGGCGTCAGCGAACAGCGACCGGGGATCCCTGGCGGCCGGCGTGGTCTGGGCGCAGTTACCCGGCGCTTGCATAAGTCCCGTCCTCGAAGGAAGGTGATTTGGGTGAATTGGCTGACCGTGGTCCTTGTCGTGCTCATTGGGTGGGGCACTTACACGGCGTACCGGACAGGTTTCGTCCGGTCGCTGGTCACCTTCTGCGCGCTCATTCTGTCGATCCCGATCGCGGGGCTCTTCTACGACGACCTGTACCGCAAGCTGCACCCGATCATTACGAACTCGGACCTTGCGTACCTCATATCCTTCCTCGCCATCATCGCGGGCGTGGTGATTGGTGGTTTCGTGCTCGCGCACGTCATCCGGCAGGGAGTTGCGATGCTGAATCTCGGGCTCGCAGATGCTATTGCGGGCGGCGCGTTCGGGTTTCTCCGCACCGTGATCCTGTGCCAGGTCGTGCTGGTCGCGCTGGTCGCATTTCCATCACCGAACCTCCGGGATACGATCCACGGATCGACGGTGGCGAGGACGCTGCTCGATGCTGCTCCGGCGGTGCTAGCGTTCCTGCCCGGCTCGTTCGACCACGCTATCCACCTATTTCTCGATGGTGTGCAGGCGGCCGGAAGCGTGGCCGGCGCTGCCGCTGGCTCCCACGGTGCTCTGCCAACAGCCACGCCTTGAGCAACCGCCATTAGCGCTGAGCACCGGCCCCTACGCCGGCTCGATTGTGGCGGTCAGCCCGCACGACTCCAGCCGTTCGCGATACATCTCCGCGGCCTCTTTCGGGCAGACGATGACTGTCGCCTGGCCGTGGTTGTGGGCTTCGAGCATTATCTCGGCAGCGCGTTCGCCGGTGAGCGAGGGCACGCAGTGGAGCAATGACCGCACCACATGATTCATATCGTTCACGTCATCGTTGTGCAGCACGACGCGGTACGGCGGCAGCACACGCTTCAGCGTTTCTTCATCGAAATCAGCGGCCGGCTTCGATGGCGTGGGCATGGACACGTCATCATCGTCCCCACGAACCATCCACCGTGCAAAGCGTAAGGCAGCCGGCCCGCCGCTCGCGGTTCCCTGTTCGCCTTCCCGCAGCCTACAATCGCCACGTGCCTGAGCCCACGCCCCGACCCGACCTCGACCTGCTCTTCCGGCCGCGTTCCGTCGCTGTCGCGGGTGCATCGACGAACATCGACAGCCCGGGGCACGACTACGTGCAATCGCTTCGCGACTTTGGGTTCGAAGGCCCGGTCTACCCACTAAACCGCAGCGCGGGCGAAGTGGCGGGATACCAGGGCTACATGAGCCTGCTCGATGTCCCCGGAGACGTCGACCTGGTCATCTCGTGTCTCCCCGCGGGCGCCGTCCTCGACCTCATTGGGCAGTGCCGCGAGCGGCGTGTGCGGTTCCTGCACCTGTTTACCGGGCGCTTCAGCGAAACCGGCGATGCCGAAGCGGCAGCCCTCGAACTGCGCATCGCCGAAGCCGCGCGCGAGGCCGGGATGCGCATCCTCGGCCCGAACGGGATGGGCCTCTACCACCCGGCGGCCGGGATCTCATTCCGGCCGGACCTGCCACACGCAGCGGGCCGCGTGGCGATGATCAGCCAGAGCGGTAACAACGCGATTGAAGTGGTCATCCGCGGCGTGGCGCGCGGGCTCGCCTTCGGGAAGGTGGCGAACTACGGCAACGGCGCGGACATCACCCCGGGCGATATCCTCCGCTATCTCGCGGATGATGACGAGACTGCTGTCATTGGCGGTTATGTCGAGGGCGTTGCCGATGGGCGCGGGTTCTTCGAAGGCCTGCAGTCTGCGGCGGCGCGCAAGCCCGTTGTCATCCATAAGGCCGGCCGCACGGCCGCGGGCGCGCACTCCGCGGCTTCGCATACCGCCGCGCTCGCCGGCAGCAGCGAACTCTGGTCGGCGGCAATACGGCAGGCGGGCGCAATCGAGGCTCGGAACCAGGAAGAGTTACTGGACATGCTCGTTGCCGCCTCGCTTACCCAGCGTGCCCGTGGGAGGAACATCGCAGTGGCCGGCGGCGGCGGCGGCCGAAGCGTCCAATCGGCAGACGCCTGCGAAGAGAACGGCCTCACCATCGTGCCGCTACCGGAAGCCGTGCGAGAGCGTGTACGCGCGCGGGCGCCGCAACTCGCCGACTGGATCGGCAACCCGGTGGACCAATCAATCCTCGCGGGGAGCGGGCTCTCATCGAACGGTCTGCTCGAACTGATGCTCGCCGACGATGCCTATGACCTCGCAATCGCGAACGTGGGCGAGGACTGGTTCTTCGGACGGCCTGATGCCGCCGAGCGACTGACGCATGCGTGCGAACGGCTGATCGCCGTGATCGATGGCACCCCCAAGCCAGTGGGCGTGGTGCTGGGCGCGACCGAGACAACGAACCACGAGCACCGCACCCTTATCGACGGCATCCGCGACCGCTTCGCGGAGTCCGGGATCGCGGTCTTCCCGAGCATCGAACGCGCGGCGTTCGCTTTCGGCCATCTGGGCGGCGGTCCACACTAGCGCCTACCGACCTGTGCCGCCCGGTGGAACTATTCGCACGACGACGGCGTCTCTCAGGGTACGATAGCCGAGGAGGCCATACGTGCCGGGACGACCACCGATGCGTCTTACTGACCTGGCCGAATCCGAGCAGCGACTGTTCGAGCTCGCGCGCCAGGAGATGCCGCTCGCGGAGTTGGCCGTGCGGCTCGGCGTGCCCGTGGGCGATGCAGCGACGCGTCTCGAAGCTCTCTGCGCGCGGCTTGGCGTCGAGGGCCGAGACGGGCTGAGGGCTCTCACGTTCGACGACGGTCCATCGGCGGCTGCGCCAATCGTGACGGCCGACGAGCCGCACCGATACTCACGCCGCCGCATCCTGTCGGCCGGGATCGCGGGCGGATTGGCCGTCGCCGCCGGGGGCGCAGCGGTCGGGTACTGGGCCACGCGCGGCGGGTCGGGGTCACCTGCCGCAGCATCTCCCACAGCAACGACTACACCGGGCAGCACCGCCTCGGCCACACAAACGGCGTTCGACCTCATCAAGCCGGCCGCTTCGGACACGTGGGAGTCGCGTACCTTCGCGCCCGGCCAGGAGATCGATTGGGATGCCGGGATCTTCTTTATGGACGTTGGGTCTGGCGCTGTTGAGGCGTGGAGGCTCACGCAGGCGGGAACTCCCGATGGCCAACCTGCCGTCACGCCGTTGATTCGCTCGTTCTTCGGCGGCGAGCTTGTTGTGGCGCAGGCCGGTGACAATACACTCGCGTTGAATCGCAAGAACGGCGCCAGGTGGCAGTGGCCGTCGCACGAACTGTTCCTGTCCGACTACGTCGCGGGGTGCTATGTCTTCCGCGATACGCTGTACGGCAACGGGTCGGGACCACAATCCCCGGTGTACTTTGCACAGGCCGGCCTTCACCTCCAGTCGGCGTTCACGGTCGACACTCGCGGGATTTCTCCCCAGTTTGTCGCTTCGCCCGATAGGCGCCGGGTCGCCTATGTCGACGGCGGCGTGGAGGATGCACCGTTCCAGCTGCACCTCCGTGACATCGCGACGGGGAAGCAGGTCGCAGAACAGACGGTGGGCACGGCCGGGGACGGGCTCGGCATGATGCGCGTCGTTTCAATCCCATCGTCAAATGTGATCGTGATAAGCCGGAGCGAGCCATCGGTCGACTCTCGAGGCAATCCTGTCGCTCATCCGCGCTCCGTCCGGATCACGGCGCCATGGTCCGGCGAGTGGAACAAGCTCCAGCAGACTGACGGCCCCCCACTGGACGGTCTTAGCCCTGACGGGAAATCTGAGGCGAGTATGACGGTCATGCTTTCACAGATGGGCGTGGGTGGCTTCTATTGGCCGGCGCTGGTGATGCGCGGCCCGGACGGCGCTGAGCGCTTCGCGGCGCTTTCGGTCGCGACGCCGCTCGGGAGCTCTGTTGAAGGAAGCTGGCTGGCCGACTCCAGTGCACTCATGGTCATGCACAGCGGTGGAAAAGAAGGCGGAGGATTCTATGACAACTACAGTTACTCCCTGCTCGATCCTCATTCGGGCGCGTTCACTCCACTGAAACTGCCTGCGCTCCCCGGCAACGCATCGCCCTACGCCGCGCTCTACGAATTTCCGCCGTCCCCAAGCCCTACGGACCCGCAGATCGTCGCGCTCGGCCCGACTGCCGCACTCAACCGCGCCACCGACAGGTTCGTGCACGCCAATCTCGGCCAATATCAGCCGCCGCTTTTTTCGAATCCCTGGTCCGGCCGCCGGAATGAGATCGCGTGGTCGCTGCCCGTGCCAGGCAAGGATGGCCCGCAGGTGCCGTTCCTCATTCCGCCGAAGCTGATCCACGGTGATCTGCCCACGGCTCCGTTTCACTTCACCGTGGCACAGACCGGAGACTGCCTGAACATGCGCGATACACCGTCGCTCAAGGGAAACGTGATGGCGTGCCTCGCCGACGGCACCCCGCTCACGCTGGCGGAGTGGCCCACCCCACAGGCGGCCCCGTATGTCTCGTACACAGCCAACGCCGACGGCATGTGGGTGTATGTCTCCACCTCCGGTGGCCTGACGGGGTGGGTTGCCGCGGCGTATCTCGATTGGGCGGTGTAACCGCACCGTTCCCTGTTCCCTGTCCCCCTGTTCCCGGGTTAGGCCACCTGGTTCCGAAGCACCTCGGAGCCGCTAATCTGCACCTCTACAACGTCGCCGCCGCGAAGCGCCTGCGGCTCGCCGGGCGTGCCCGTGTAGATGATGTCGCCAGGGACCAGCGTCATGACGGCGCTCACAAGCCGCACGATCTCGGGGATATCGCGGATCAACTCGTCGGACTTCGCG
>JAFKFP010000203.1 GCA_017308185.1 bacterium
TCGTCGACGAAGACCGTCTCCGAGAAGCCGAGCTCGGCGGCGACGTCCTGTCTGCGCTCCTCGGGGACCTCCTCGCCATCGAGGAACACCCCGAGCGGATTGCCGAACTCCCAGTGGGCATCACAGAAGACACGCAGAACGAGCAGCCCAGCCAACGGCCATCACCTTTGGCGCCAGTTCCAGATCCGTGCGCTGGACGTCACAGGATCGGCAGGAAGTTTTCGATCTCGTACGGGGTGACCTGCACGCGATAGTCGTCCCATTCCTGTCGCTTGATCTCGACGAAGCGGCGGAAGGTGTGCTCGCCCAGCGTGCGCAGGACCAGCTCCGAGTCGGCGGCGACCTCGATCGCCTCGCCGAGCGTCGCGGGCAGCTGTTCGATCCCCTGGTGCGAGAGCTCCTCCTGCGAGAGGTGGTACAGGTTCTGCTCCATCGGCTCCGGCAGCTCGTAGCCCTTCTCCACCCCTTCGAGCCCCGCCTGCAGCATCCCGGCGAAGCAGAGGTAGGGGTTGGCGGCGGGGTCCGGGCAGCGCAGCTCGGCGCGGGTCGCCGACTCCTTGCCGGGGTGGTAGAGCGGCACCCGGATCAGCGCCGAGCGGTTGCGGCGCGACCAGGCGAGGTAGACCGGCGCCTCGAAGCCCGGCACCAGGCGCTTGTAGGAGTTGACCCACTGGGCGAAGAGCGGCGAGATCTCGCGCGCGTGCTTCAGCTGGCCGGCGATGAACGACTTCGCGATCGGTGAGAGGAAGTACGGGTCGTCGGCGTCGTAGAAGGCGTTCTTGCCATCTTTCGCGAGGCTCTGGTGCACGTGCATCCCGGAACCGTTCTCGCCGAAGAGCGGCTTCGGCATGAAGGTCGCGTGATACCCGTATTTCAGCGCGTACTCCTTGACCACGATCCGGTAGGTCATGCAGTCGTCGGCCATCTCGAGCGCGTTCTTGTAACGCATGTCGACCTCGTGCTGGGACGGCCCCACCTCGTGGTGGGTGTACTCGACGTGGATGCCCAGTTTCTCCAGCGCGAGGACGGTCTCGCGGCGCAGGTCGGAGCCCGCGTCGAGCGTCGTCAGGTCGAAATAGCCGCCCTCGTCGAGGACCTCGGGGACCCCGTTCTCCGGTTTCGCCGAGCGGAAGTAGAAGTACTCCAGCTCGGGGCCGATGTTGTACGCCTCGAAGCCCATCTCCTCCGCCCTTTTCAGCGCCCGCTGCATGATCCAGCGCGGATCGCCCTCGTAGGGACCGCCGCCGGGCACGCGGATGTCGCAGAACATGCGGGCGACCGCGTCCCGCTCCTCCGGGCGCCAGGGCAGCAGCGCGAAGGTGGTCGGGTCCGGGACCGCCAGCATGTCGGACTCCTCGATCGGGTTGAAGCCGGTGATCGAGGACCCGTCGAAGCCCATCCCGCCTTCGAAGGCGTCGTCGAGCTCGGAGGCGTTGACCGAGAAGCTCTTCAACTGCCCGAGGACGTCGGTGAACCAGAGCCGGACGAAGCGGACGTCGTGGTCCTTGACCAGCTGGATGACATCCTCAGCGGTCTGCGGTCGGTCTGCCATTGGTTGCGCTGCCTCCTTGGCTCTGGGCGTGGTGAGCGGGCAACGATAGGCGAACCGCGCGGCGGCGGCGCGGACGGATGATCCGGCGCGGCGCGCGTCGTCGGCGGACGGCTGTTGCAGATTTGAGCCAAAGCATGAACCGCCGATGTGCAGAGCGCCGTAAATCGGGTAGTCGGTTGCCGTAGTCCGTTGCCGTTTCAGCTGGCTTGAAACCGGTCACAAATGTCGGTATAACTTACGACACGTAAGTAAGAGGCTCAAAGTAAAGTAAAGGCCACGTAAAGGCTCTGTAAAGCGACATCCCCGCCAATCCACGAGCCAGAGACGAGAAGCAAGTTGACGGTAAAAACGGCAGTAAGCAGATTCCAGATCCACGATGAGCTGACGGCGCCCGACGAGAGCGCCCCGCTGATCAAGTCCATCCAGGCGGCCGGTGGAGCGGTCACCAAGTTCGTCGGCGTCCTCGCCGGCGCTCCTGCCGTCCTCCGGGCCTACACCCGCATGCGTTCCGAGCTGCGTGGCGGCGTGCTCCCCCAGGCGACCCGCGAGCGGATCGCGTTGGCCGTTGCCGAGCACCGTGAGGACAGCTACAGCATCGCCCAGCACGCCAAGTCGGCGCGCCGCGCCGGGCTCGGCCTCGACGAGGTCTCCCGCGCCCGCTCCTTCACCTCCGCCGACCCGAAGGAGGCGGCCCTCCTGCTCGATCTGAAGGAGGCGCTCGACGCCGAAGGTCCTCCGCCCCTCCACCTCCACGAGGAGGCGCGTGAGATCGGCTGGACCGACGAGGAGATCCTCGAGGCGGTCGGCCACCTGGCGCTCAACGAGTTCCAGAGCCTGATCGCGAGCGCGGCGGCGCTTCCGCAGGAACAGGCGACGCCACGGGTCCTCCCTGCGGCCGCCTAAAAGC
>JAFKFP010000183.1 GCA_017308185.1 bacterium
ATACCGAGGAGGATGACGGCGATGATCCAGAGGTCCATGCCGGTGCCTTCGGACTTCGCGAGCGGGCTATAGGCGGTCCAGCCGGAGGCAGCCGAGCCACCGTCCGTCGTGAGGAAGCCTCCGAACATCACAAGACCCGCTGCGGGCAACAGCCAGTACGAGAGCGCGTTGATGCGGGGAAAGGCCATATCCCGGGCGCCAATCTGGAGCGGCACAAGGTAGTTCCCGAAGCCGGCCCAGACGGGGATGATGAACAGGAAGAGCATCGCCGAAGCGTGCATGGTGAAAATCTGGTTATACGTGTCATTGCTGACGAAGCTGTTATCCGCGACTGCCAGTTGGGTGCGGACGAGCAGGGCAAGGACGCCACCTGCTCCGAAGAAGAACAGGCTCGTATAGAAGTAAAGAATGCCAAGTTTTTTGTGGTCGACCGTAGTCAGCCAATCGATGATTGCAGGGCGACCATACCCGCG
Organism: bacterium; assembly: GCA_017308185.1. Lineage (GTDB taxonomy): Bacteria > Chloroflexota > Dehalococcoidia > Tepidiformales > Tepidiformaceae > JAFKFP01. Next base: position 474 of record JAFKFP010000183.1, read on the forward strand.
GGACTGGGGAATCGCGATGCTGGACAAGGTTCCTCCTCAGTGTGCCGTTTCCGGCCGTCGTCTCCCGCTGCTAGCCTTTGGGCCGCTGTAGCGGGCGTGTTGGGTCCTGCTGCAGGCAGCCGCCTGGGTTATTGCGCAGAACTTGGTGCAACTGCGTTCGCCGCAGCCCATTTATCGAAATCTTGCTGGCTCATCACCTGGACGTGGAAGCGCATGAGTGCGTGGTTCAGCCCGCAGAGCTCGGCGCATTGCCCCTGGAAGGTGCCCACCTTCGTGGGTGTGACCGTGAAGTGGTTGTGGCGACCGGGGATGACGTCGAGCTTGTAGAGGAAGTCGCGGACGTAGAACGAGTGGATAACGTCATTGGACTCGAGGTTGAACTGGACCTTCTGGCCCACGGGAATGACGAGGGTCGGCTCCTTCGCAGCGGTGCCCGTGGTGGTGATGACACGCTTATCGTTGGGGTTCGAGCCGGGGCCCATCTCACTCATTTTCTGGGTGAACTGCCACTGGAACTGGAAGCCCTGGACATCGACCTGCATGACGCCGGCATCCGCCGGGTGTTCGACGTCACGGAGGACGATGAAGGAGTAGACGAAGAGGACGAGCACGATGACCACCGGGATGCCCGTCCAGACGAACTCGAGGACCGTGCTGCCGTGGAACTGGGGCGGCAGTTCATCGCTGCGCTTTCGGTAGCGGAGAGCCGCGTAGATGATCAGTCCTTCTACGACAAAGAAGACGATCGCGGCGGCGATGAGCACGAACAGGTAGAGGTCGTGCATTTTGTGGGCTTCTTTGGTGACCCCGGCGTTTTGACCAGTGGGGTCGTACGCGAGTGCGACGCTGAACGCGGCAAGCGCGAGCAGGGCGACGACGAGCAACGTGGCGGCCCGGCGCAATGGCCGACGCATCCCGGGAAAACGCATGCCTCTAGCTCCCCCTTGGGCCGGGTTGGCCCGGAGCGGTCACAGGTCGTGGCCGTCCCATTTTTGTAGACAGATTGTGAACGACGTCGCAATCCAACCATTTATAGCGGTGGCCCAAGACCCTGTCAAGGAAAAGGCAAGGGCATTCAGGTTCGAGAAAGGCACGATTTCGCACACGATAGAAGCCGTGCATATGCGGGAAATCCGTGTCTATCGTTATCGTGGCGGCGCCGTGCGACACTCTGGCCTGTGAACGCGCCCGATAAGCATCGCAAACGGTGGCGGCAACGGCTCATGTGGGCCGCGGTGGCGTGTGTTGTGGCGCTCACTCCCGCCGTTGCACTGGCCGATGGCGGCGCACAGCCGGAACCGACCTTTCCTGCTGTGCTGGGGCGCTGGTCCATCGATCCGCTGTTCATCGTGTCGCTGGTGTTGGCCGTGTGGCTGTACGTAGCCGCAGTCCTGCGGGTGAACCGTATGCACCCTGCCTCACCTGTGCCGAAGAAGCGGCATGTGTGCTTCGGCATCGGAATTGGCGTGCTGGTGATCGCGATCCTCTCGCCGCTTGGGGCCTACGACGACACGCTGTTCTCCATCCACATGGTGCAGCATCTGCTGATCATGGACGTAGCCGCGCCGTTCCTTCTCCTTTCGGCGCCGCTGACGCTGACACTGCGCGCTTCGACGCCGGAGATCCGTAAGAGGCTCGTGCTCCCGGTGCTGCACAGCCGGGCCGTCCGCGTCATCTCATACCCGGTCGTCACGTGGCTCGTTTATGCCGTCGTACTGTGGGGGTCGCATTATTCGGGGCTCTACGAGGAATCGCTCGTCAACAACTGGGTCCATGCGAGCGAACACTTCGTTTACCTGGTGGCCGCGTTGCTGTTCTGGTGGCAGGCGATCGGCATCGACCCGGCTCCGTGGCGCATACCGCACCCGCTGCGCGTGATGTACGTGTTCCTGTTCATGCCGCAGATGGCGTGGCTGGGCCTCGCGTTCTACGGATCTGATCATGTTTTCTACAGCCACTACGCGAACCTCGGTCGCACGTGGGGTCCGTCGCCGCTGCTCGACCAGCAGGCAGCGGGCGCGGCGATGTGGCTGCTCGGCGAATTCCTCTCGGGCTGCTGGGTAACCTACATGATCTACCGGTGGGTGAAGCACGAGGAGGTCGCGACGAAACGGCGTGACCGGGAACTCGACAGGGAGCAGGCACGTCAGAGCGCTGCTCCTTCCACGCTGCCGGGCGGCTAGAAGCGATCAGAACCCATTCGGACAGTGCGGCGCGTAGACGGTGGCAAAGAGCCTATCGGCGTTGCGCAACGCCGTATCGTCTGCCGCTTCGATTAGGCCGGCGCGGTGCAGCCGGGTGGCGCTCCTGTGCCCGGAGAGGAGCGAGGCCAGTGCATTTGGCGTGAGTGTGACGCTGGCAGATCGCTCGGTCCGGCGGACGTCCGTCGTCCGCCCGTCCGTCTCCAGGAGGTAGTTGCCGGCGTTCCAGGGGCACAGGTCGTCAACGGGCAGTCCGAGGACAATTTCGCCTCTGTCGCCATACGGGCGCTGCGGAAGCGCCTGCTGTGCATCTACGACTCGCATCCAGATGGCATCGCTGGTTCGGCGGTTCAACATCCGCGGCTCGAGCAGCAAGTCGGGCGCCGGGTCGTCTTCGCCCACGCAGTTTGCCATCTCAACTTTGCCGACGAGGTCATGGCCACGGATGTATTCCCAGAGCCCCACGTACGCATCCATATCGAGTGCGACGAAATCGACGACTGTCATGACCTGTGCCGGACCGGGGCCGGTGTGTTGGCCTTCGGCGGTGCGGTACACCACGTAACCGCGCGGTTCGCCATCGGGGCTGTCATAAACGGCGATATAGACCCGGTCTTTGTTCCATGGCCGGAAGACGCTTGCATCCCAGAGTGCACGAGCGCGATGGATGTGCAGGTTTCGCTGCGAGGCCGCAAGGATGTAGAGCTGCTTAACGACCGGATATCCATCGTCCATGCTCCGCATGGTCACTCTGCCCTTGACCTGTCGCGGCTGTTGGAACTGGGCGAACCGTGGGTCGAACGAGTAGCTCACCTGGCTTGCGGCGAGGCCGTAGCCGAACCGCTGGTAGATGGCGCCCATGCTCGCCCAGAGGATGGCGAGCGATTGCCCGCGATCGCGCATCGTCTCGAGCCCCTGGCGCATGACCTTTCGGAGCAAGCCCTGCCGCCGGAATTGGGGGAGGGTGCCCACGGACGTCACTCCACCCATCTTCACGGGTGCACCGTTGAGACGGACCGTGAACGGGAACATGCCCATGGTCGTCGCCATCTCTCCATCAACGAAGGCGCACATCGTCCAGTCGGGCTGAGTGGTGCCCATCTGTTCCGCGACTTCAGCGTCGTTGTTGTTCGCGAAGACGTACGCGTCTATACGGGCATAGTCCTTGAGCTCTTCTTGTGTGCACGGGCGGATTTCGATGGCCACGTCCCCTCCTGGCGCCGGATGCGGTGCGCCGGACGAGTATACGGCGTAGGACGGAGCTGCTGCGTCCGACGCCGTATTTCCCGCCGGCACCGGTGTACTGAGTGCATGGCCATCCGCCAACCACGAAGCGAACGACCGCCGGGCCGGCCCAAGTGGCAGTCGCGCTACCATGGCGTGCGCATGACCCCGGAGCAGTACCTGGCGCTGCCGGAGGAGAAGCCATACCTCGAGTACGTCGACGGGATGGTGCTCCAAAAGCCTATGCCTACGAAGCCCCACAGCAAGCTCGCCGGGAAGATCATCACACGGATCGGCATTTGGATAGAGTCGTACGGCGGCGAGGTGGGCCCCGAGGCCCGTACCCGCGCAGGGAACTGCCGAATTATCGCGTACCCGATGCCTCGTTCTGAGAGCCGGATACAAGGGGAGCGACGATCTCCCGAAGCTGGCCGTCGAAGTCCGCGCCCGACCAGACGCTCGCCGAGCTGCGCCGCAAATGCCGGTTCTTCCGCGAGAACGGCACGTTCGCCTGCTGGCTCATCGACCCCAACTCGCGCACTGCTCAGATTTTCGAGGGCGAACGCGACGGCGAGCGGCTCGGGCCCGACGGGATATTGGAGAGCGCGTGCATGCCAGGTTTCTCGTTGCCACTCGCCCAACCCTTCGCCGTGCTCGACGACTGACCTACAGTGCGCCGAACACTCGACGCCCCTCGAGGCGCTTGATGCGGCCGATGCCCGGATAGGGCCAGTGCCCGCCCAGCCAGACGCGATTCTCTGCAATTGCCTGTTCGAAGAGCGCCTCGCGCGACCTGGCAGCCTGCACGGGGTCGCTGTCGGCCGATGGGGACCAGTCGGGATGGTTGAGCTGGACGGGGTGATGGCTCGCATCCCCCACGACCACGCCGCGCTCGCCGGCGGCGAGGATGCCGATCGACACATGCCCAGGGGTGTGGCCGGGCGTCGAGAGGAAGGTCACGTGCTCATCCACGGCGTATTCCGGCCCGATGAGCTCCACCTGCCCGGCGTCCATTGCAGGCTGGACACATTCGCGCAGGTGGGCGTTCGTAGGCTCAATCAAGAACTCGGGCTGCATCCAGTGATCCCACTCACGTTGCTGGAACAAGAAGCGCGCGTGGGGGAAGAAGATCTTGCTTGTGCCGCTTGCCTCCCCGGGCACGGTGTTCCAACCGACGTGGTCGATATGCAGGTGGGTCGCGATCACCACGTCTATGTCTTCCGGCGCAATGCCCGCTTCGGTTAGCCGTTCAGGGAGGTGACCGACAGGGAAGCCTGCACGCTTACGGGGGCCGATGCCGGTATCCACGATGATGGTCTTGCCGGCGCTGCGGATGAGGAAGCATGTAATCGCCATCGGCAACAGGCCGCGTTCGTCCACGTCCCTGGCGAACTCAGCCCGGATGCCGTCGGCGTGCTCCGGCATGAAGAACTCGGGGTTCATGAGGACCGGGCAATCGAGCAGCGGAGTGATTTCGACGTTGCCGATTGAGACCTTGTCCATGCGTGGCCTCCTGGCACTGCATTCTACGGACGCGCGGCCGGTGCTTGCCAGCTATTTCGCGGCCTGTCGCGCGGCCACTGCTGCCATCGCATCCCCAAGCCGGTGGACGCCTTCTTCGATGTCTTCCATGCCCACGTAGCTGAAAGCGAGCCGCAAGTGGTCGGTGGCGGCGCCATCCGCGAAGAACTGCGGTCCCTGCCCGACGATCACGCCGCGCTCGTTCGCAGCGAGCTGCACGTCACGCGAAGACATGCCGGGTCTTAGCTGAAGCCAGAGGAAGAAGCCGCCTAGCGGTGCGGTGTACGTGCAGTAGTCGCCACAGTAGTCGCGCAGGGCGTTTTCCACGCGTTCGAGTTTCCGGCGGTAGATGGAGCGGAGGTTTGCGATATGACGGTCCAGGTCGCCGTTGCGAATCATCTCCGCAATGATGCGGCCCTGGAAGGGGCTGGTGCCCATGTCGTAACGTACCGACGCCATGCGCGAGATGAGCGCCGGGGGCCCCATCGTCCAGCCCATGCGGAGGCCGGTAGCGATGATCTTGGAGAAGCTCGAGACCTTGAGGGCGAATTCGCCTTTGCTCAACGCGAAGAGCGACGGCGGAGGCTCATCCTCGAACCAGAGTTCGCCGTACGCGTCGTCTTCAAGGAGCAACAGCCTGTGCTTGCGCGCGAGTTCGACGAGCTGTTCGCGGCGGCCAACCGCGAGGGTGCAGCCCGCTGGATTCTGGTGGGTGGGGATGCAGTAGAGAAACTTCGCACGCTTGCCCTCGTTCTGGAGGCGGTCGAGGGCTTCCGAAACGAGGTCTACGCGCAGCCCGTTGTCGTCCATGGGGATGGCGACCTGCTCGGCGCCAAAGGTGCGGAACGTGCGCATACTGCCGGGGAAGTTGGGGCTTTCAACGAGCACTGTATCGCCGGGATCGATGAGCGTTTCGCAGACCACGCCGATGGCATGGGCCGAGCCGGACGTGACGATGACCTGGTCGATGCCAACGGGGATGCCTTCGATGCGAGACGAGCGTTCGGCGATGGCTTCCCGAAGCGGCTGAGGGCCAAAGGTCCCGCCATATTGGAGCGCTTCCCGCTGTTCGTGTTCGATGACGGCGCGGGCGGCGCGAAGGAGCGCCTCGCCGGGGAGGGACGGGATGTCCGGGAGGCCGCCGGCGAACGAGATTACCGGCCGCGCATCGGGCTGGGCGGCGGCCCACACGGCGGGGCCGAGGATACGGGCGCGTTCGCTGACGAGCGCTTCTATCTCGTCATTTGTCCAGGCGGAGTCATCAGGCATTGTGCATCTCCCTATTTCGGTAGCAAGTATATGGCTCACCGGTGGCTGGCGGCCACGCGGGCCCGGGGCGCTGGTACGCGGTTGGGGACATAAAAAACACTCGACGCGTGTGTAGACATTGCTGGTATAATGCGGTCTCACCCACTGTACGCGCGAAGATTGCGAATTGTTTCACAAGTTTGAGGGGCGAGCGGAGCGTCTCGGCGGGGCTTCGTATTTTCCGCCAGACTGGGTGGGAGGGAAGAAAATGGCCGGTTCCCGCATGCCCACCGCGCGTGGCCTTTATGATCCCGCGTACGAACACGATAGCTGCGGCGTGGGGTTCGTTGTCCACCTCAAAGGCCAGCGATCTCATCGCATCGTGCAGGATGGCCTCACCGCGCTCGAAAACCTGAATCACCGGGGCGCTTCCGGTAGCGAAGCAAATACTGGCGACGGCGCCGGTATGCTGCTCCAATTGCCACATGAGTTTTTGCGACGTGAGTGCGCGTCACTGAACATCCCGCTGCCTGCCCCGGGCCACTATGGCGCGGGGCTGTTCTTTTCATCGAAAGATCCGCGGGCCTCAGCGCAGGTGCAGGCTCTGTTTGGGGCGATCGTCATGGAGGAGGGACAGCACCTCCTCGGGTGGCGGCGCGTCCCGACTAATAACGCCGAAGTCGGCGCGTCGGCGCTCGCAGTAGAGCCGGACATGTACCAGGTGTTCATCGGCCGGGGCGATGGGATTGCCAGCGATGACGGGTTCGAGCGGAAGCTATACGTCATTCGGAAGCGTTTCGAGAAGGCGGTCCATCGCTGGGGAATCGCCGATGCCGAGCAGTACTATTTCGCCAGCCTCTCGTGCCGGACGCTGGTGTACAATGGCATGCTCACCGCAACGCAGTTGCGCGGCTACTTCCCCGATCTTTCGGACCCGCACGTTATCAGCGCGCTCGCGATGTTCCACTCGCGCTTCAGCACGAACACGTTCCCGAGTTGGGAACTGGCGCACCCGTACCGCATGATTTCACATAACGGTGAGATCAATACCAAGCGCGGCAACGTGAACTGGATGTCGGCGCGCGAAGCGTTGTTCTCATCGCCACTCTTCGGTGACGACATTCACAAGATCGTGCCTATCATCGACGAGCGCGCGAGCGACACCGCGTGCCTGGATAACGCGCTGGAACTGCTCGTCATGTCGGGCCGTTCGCTCCCTCACGCGATGATGATGCTCATCCCCGAAGCGTGGAGCGGACATGAATCGATGAGCGCCGCGAAGAAGGCGTTCTACGAATACCACAGCTGCCTCATGGAGCCGTGGGATGGCCCGGCTTCGGTCGCGTTCACGGATGGCAAGACCATCGGCGCCGTGCTCGACCGCAACGGGTTGCGGCCATCGCGCTTCTACGTGACCAAGGACGACATTGTTGTGATGGCCTCGGAAGTTGGCGTGTTGCCAATCGAACCGGAGCGCGTGCTCACGAAGGGCCGTTTGCAACCAGGCAAGATGTTCCTCGTGAGCCTCGAAGAGGGCCGCATCATCGGCGATGCCGAACTGAAGGCGTCCCTGGCTGCGGCGCACCCCTACGCCGAATGGCTGGAGCGGAATTTGATCCCGCTTTCCGGGCTGCCGGAAGGCAACGTGCCGCCTCCGCCATCGGCAGAGGAACTGCACCGCCTGCAACTTGCGTTTGGCTACTCGATCGAGGATTTCAAGTACATCCTCGGACCGATGGCGCAGAACGGCGAGGAAGCGATCGGGTCCATGGGCACGGATACACCGCTCGCGGTGCTCTCGAACCGGGCGCAACCCCTCTACAACTACTTCAAGCAGCTTTTCGCGCAGGTCACAAACCCGCCGCTTGACGCCATTCGCGAAGAGCTCGTCACATCTGTTAAGACGGTCATCGGCCCGGAAGGCAACCTGCTGGACGCAGAGCCCGAGAACTGCCACCTGGTGAGCCTCGAAACGCCGATCCTGAGCAACGCCGACCTCGCGCGCTTCAAGGCGCTCGATGACCCGACGCTGCAGGCTGCGGTGCTGCCGATGCTCTTCCCCGCACATGAAGGGCCGGCCGGCCTCGAGCCTGCTTTGCAGGGGATCTTCATGCGCGCGGATGAAGCTATCGCGGACGGCGCGAAGGTCCTGATCCTCTCGGACCGTGGTGTGGACCACGAGCACGCGCCCATCCCGTCGTTGTTGGCGGTCGCAGGGCTACATAACCACCTGGTCCGCGAACGCAAGCGTACGCAGGTTGGGCTCATCGTCGAGACGGGTGACGCACGTGAGAACCACCATTTCGCGTTGCTGATAGGCTACGGCGCAGGCGCGATCAATCCGTACCTCGCACTCGACACACTGGCGCGGTTGCGGGACGAGCAGTACATCGACGGAGGCATGAGCCTCGAAGAAGCCTCGGCGCACTACCTGAAGTCCATCAAGAAGGGCGTCGTCAAGATCATGTCGAAGATGGGGATCTCGACGGTGCAGAGTTACCGTGGCGCCCAGATCTTCGAAGCGATCGGGCTGAACGAGGAGATCATCGACCATTACTTCACCAAGACCGCCTCGCGCATCGGCGGCGTCGGTGTCGGCGAGATCGCCGAAGAGGCGCTTTCGCATCATGGGCGGGCCTATCCAGAGCGTGATGGCGGACTTGACCAGCTGCAGCTCGGAGGCCAGTACCAGTGGCGGCGGGACGGGGAATACCACCTCTTCAACCCGGATACGGTATTCAAGCTCCAGCATGCGACCCGCACCGGGCGCTTCGATATCTTCCGCGAGTACACGCACATGGTGAACGAGCAGAGCGAGCACATGTGCACGCTCCGGGGGCTTTTCGAGCTGCATTCGCCTCTCCCGCCTGTGCCAATTGAGGAGGTCGAACCGGCCGAATCACTGTTCAAGCGGTTTGCGACCGGTGCGATGTCGTTCGGCTCCATTAGCGCGGAGGCGCATCAGACGCTCGCCATCGCGATGAACCGCATTGGCGGCAAGAGCAACACCGGCGAGGGCGGCGAAGACCGCCGGCGGTTCGTGCCGGACGCGAATGGCGACCTGCGGCGAAGCGCGATCAAGCAGGTCGCGTCGGGGCGGTTTGGCGTCACCAGTGAGTACCTGGTGAACGCGGACGAGTTGCAGATCAAGATGGCCCAGGGAGCGAAGCCCGGCGAGGGCGGCCAGCTGCCGGGCAAGAAGGTCTACCCGTGGATCGCTGCGGTGCGGTACGCGACTCCAGGTGTTGGACTCATCAGCCCGCCGCCCCACCACGACATCTACTCGATTGAGGACCTGGCGCAGCTTATTCATGACCTCAAGAACTCCAACCCCCGGGCTCGTGTGAGCGTCAAGCTCGTCGCAGAAGTTGGCGTGGGCACTGTCGCCGCAGGCGTCGCCAAGGCGAAATCGGATGTGGTGCTCATTAGCGGCCACGACGGTGGGACGGGCGCAAGTCCGCTCACATCGCTCAAGCACGCAGGCATCCCGTGGGAACTTGGGCTCGCGGAGACGCAGCAGACGCTCGTGTTGAACAACCTGCGGGACCGCATCATCGTCCAGACCGACGGGCAACTGAAGACTGGCCGCGACGTCGTGATCGCCGCGCTGCTCGGGGCCGAGGAGTTCGGGTTCGCGACAGCTCCGCTGGTGGTCATGGGCTGCGTCATGATGCGCGTCTGCCACCTCGACACCTGCCCGGTGGGCGTTGCGACGCAGAACCCGAAGCTTCGTGAGAAGTTCGAAGGGCGCGCGGAGCACGTGGTGAACTTCTTCGAGTTCATCGCCGAGGAGGTGCGCGAACTGATGGCGCAGCTCGGCTTCCGGAAGCTGGAGGATATGGTGGGCCGCAGCGACCTGATCGACATGCGCCGCGCGGTCGACCACTGGAAGGCGCAGGGGCTCGATTTCTCAGCCATCCTGTACCGGCCGGAGACGGGCGATGATGTTGCGACTCATCGCGTGGCCGAACAGGACCATGGACTGGAGCGAGCGCTCGACTGGGAACTGTTGCAGCTCGCGCGGCCCGCACTCGAACACAAAGAGCGAGTGCAATTGGCCATGCCTATCAAGAACGTGAACCGCACCGTCGGCACGATGCTCGGGAGCGAACTGACCAGGCTCCACGGGTTCAACGGCCTCCCGGACGACACTATCGACATAACGTTTACTGGATCGGCGGGGCAGAGCTTTGGTGCGTTCGTCCCGTCGGGTATCACCTTACGGCTCATCGGTGACGCCAACGACTATGCGGGCAAGGGATTGTCAGGCGGCAAGCTCATCGTCGCGCCACCGCCAGAGGCGACGTTCGTGCCCGAAGAGAACATCGTCATCGGCAATGTTGCACTCTACGGCGCGACGAGTGGCGCGGCATTCTTCCGCGGCGTCGCTGGCGAACGTTTCTGCGTCCGCAACAGTGGCGCGGTAGCTGTCGTGGAAGGGACGGGCGACCACGGCTGCGAGTACATGACGGGTGGACGCGTGGTCGTAATCGGGAAGACGGGCCGCAACTTCGGCGCGGGCATGAGCGGCGGGGTGGCGTATGTCTACGACGACGACGGCACGTTCCCCAACCACTGCAATATGGACATGGTCTCGCTCGAGCCGCTCGAAGAGTCCGACGACCTGGTGCTGGTACACGGGCTACTCGAACGCCATCTCGAGTACACGGGCAGCACCGTCGCCGCCGGCCTGCTGGCCGATTGGCCTTCGGCGGCGCAGCGGTTCATCAAGATCATGCCGAACGAGTACCGGCGCGCCCTGCGCGAGCAACAGCAACAGTCAGTCGACGAATCGCCTATTGCGGGCGAACCTGCGGAGGTTACTCGTGGCTAAACCGACCGGATTCATGGAGTTCACCCGCGAACTGCCAAAGCGGCGGCCGGTTGACGAACGCGTTCACGACTGGCTGGAGGTCTACGAGAAGTTCCCCGGCCCAAAGATCACGAACCAGGCGGCGCGGTGTATGGACTGCGGCGTGCCGTTCTGTCACCAGGGTTGCCCGGTTGGGAACATCATCCCTGACTGGAACGACCTCGTGTACCGCGACAAGTGGCGGGATGCCATTGAGCGGCTGCACGCCACGAACAACTTCCCGGAGTTCACGGGGCGGCTCTGTCCGGCGCCGTGTGAGTCAGCGTGCGTGCTCGGGATAAGCGATGACCCGGTAACCATCAAGCAGATGGAATACGAAATCATTGAGCGAGCGTGGGCCGAAGGCTGGGTCACGCCTCAGATTGCGGAGCACCGCACCGGCAAGAAGGTCGCGGTGGTGGGGTCCGGGCCATCCGGGCTCGCGTGCGCGCAACAGCTGGCGCGCGCCGGCCACGACGTGACCGTTCTCGAACGGGCGAACCGCATCGGCGGGCTGCTCCGGTACGGCATTCCCGATTTCAAAATGGAGAAGCGCTTCATCGACCGACGGCTCGAGCAAATGCGGGCCGAAGGGGTGACTTTCCGGCCCGGTGTGAACGTCGGCGTCGATATCCAGGCGGACGAGCTTCGCAGGGAATTCGATGCCGTCTGCCTGGCGGGTGGTGCAACACACGCCCGCGACCTCGATGTCCCGGGCAGGGAACTCAAGGGCACGTACCTGGCGATGGAATACCTGCCGCTGCAGAACCGCCGCAACGCCGGTGACGAAGTGCCGGATGAAGCGTTCATATCCGCAAAGGGGAAGCGCGTCATCATCCTCGGCGGCGGAGATACCGGCGCGGACTGCCTTGGCACCGCGATACGGCAGGGGGCAACACAGGTGCTCCAGTACGAACTGCTGGCACGTCCGCCGGAGACGCGCTCGGACGCGAACCCGTGGCCCACGTACCCGAACATCTACCGGGTGTCGTCTGCTCATGAAGAGGGCGGGAAACGCGACTACTGCATCGCTACGAAGCATCTGAGCGGTGAGGACGGCGTACTCAAGCGGCTGCACGCGGTCCGTGTGGAGTTCGTGGTTGAGGACGGCCGGCAGACGATGCGCGAGGTGCCCGGCAGCGAATTTGTTGAGGACTGCGACCTTCTCTTGCTCGCGATGGGGTTCCTGGGCCCTGAAAAGCCCGGGATGCTGGAGCAACTCGGCGTGGAGCTCACGCCGCGGGGCAATGTACTTGCCGACGAGAACAAGATGACGTCTGTACCGGGGGTATTCACCGCGGGAGACATGACGCGCGGCCAATCCCTGATCGTGTGGGCGATTGCCGAGGGGCGCACGGCCGCGCGGGGCATCGACGAGTACCTCATGGGCGGGGAGACGCTGCTACCGATCTCGACCCTCTAAGGAGGCCCCGCCTGTCGCGGCGTCGTGCCGGATGATGCGTGCGGGGATTCCGACAGCGGTACTGTTCGCGGGCACATCGCACATAACGACGGCGTTTGCGCCAATGCGCGCGTTGTCACCGATTGAAACGCCGCCAAGGACCTTGGCACCCGTACCTATGAACACATTGTCGCCAATCACGGGGGCGGCAAAGGCAGCGTCAGGGCCGCCGGTATCGAGCCCTATCGTGACAAACGGCGACACCTGGCAGTAGGCGCCGATGGACCCGTAGCCATCGATGATGACGTTGCCATGGGCGAGCAGCAGGCCGGGCCCGATCGTGACGTGGTCGCCAATTTGGACAGCCGAGAGCAACATCGTCAGGCGCTGGCAGAGCTCTGGGAGGACGGGGATGTGGTGGCCGTACAACCACGCCTGCAGCCGGTAAATGAGCACGCATTGGATGCTCCCGATGAGCAGGGCCGGGCCCAACCGTCCGAGGCGCTCGCCGGCAATTCGTTCAAGCCGCGACATCCTGTGCCACTGGGCGCCAGCGGCAATGTCGGCACGCACGTTCTCGAACATGGCGGTGACGCTAGGGCAGCCTCAGCAAACGGGCAACCTTAGGCGCGCCGTTCGACGAAGAAGCGTGCGATTGCCTCGAAGCGCTCCCTGGTCTCCGCTTCGAATGGGAGGTCGCGGAGCAGCGCATCTGCGGCCTCGACCTGGGACCGGGCCCGCTCGCGACAGTATTCTGCCGAGCCCGCATCTTCGAGGGCGTTTACGACGGCCTCGATATCTCCCTCGCTGATGTCAGGCCGGGCATAGATCCGGAGCACGGTGGTAGCGGCATCCGCATTGCCCAGGGCGTGAACTACAGGGAGGCTCTTCTTGCGGCGTGCGATGTCGTTTGTGTTGGATTTGCCGGTTTCGCCAGGGTCGCCCCAGATGCCGAGGTAGTCGTCGTGCGCCTGGAAAGCGGCGCCCACGCGTGCACCCCATTCGCCGATGCGTTGGGCATCCGCGGCAGGCGCCCCGGCAAGCAGTGCGCCGATACGCAGTGGCGCACTCAACAGCGCGCCCGTCTTTCCCGCCACCATTGAAAGGTAGTCATCGACGGAGACGGCCTCGCGCGATTCGAAGGCGATATCGTGCCACTGGCCGTCAATCATGCTGGTGATTGCCGAGGTCAGCACATCGAGCGCGGCCATCCTGCGGTCGAGCGGGGCCGTGCCGCTGATGAGCGCGCGGATAGCCCGGGCGTAGAGAAAGTCGCCAGCGTTGATCGCCTGCGCCTCACCGAGCAGCGCCCACAGCGTGGGCCTGTGATGGCGCTCAGCGTCGTGATCCTGCACTTCGTCGTGCACGAGCGAGAAGTTGTGCACGAGTTCGACTGCGACCGCACCCGGCAGCGCGTCGGAGAGTGTGCCGCCAAATGCGAGTGCGGCCTGGATACAGAGCGCGGGGCGGATGCGCTTGCCGCCCGCATCGCAGGGGCGGCCGTGTTCGTCTTCCCAGCCCATAACGTAGCGCGAGGCAGCCTCGAGTGGCAGGTGCGTCGTGCCGACGGCCTCCCGAAGGGCCTGTTCCAGTTCATCACGATGCTGACCGAGTGCTTCAGCGGCAGTCGTCTGCATGGGTCAGGTAGTGGGTAGCGGGTCAGAGACCCCGCTCTCCGCTGTGGGCTTCGGGAGTGACAGGTGCTGGATGGCCTCGCGAGTGCGAGCCGCAATTCCGGCGCCGTCGAGTTCCCAGATCTTGCGGAACGTTGGCTGCGGGCCGTGGTCGACAATTGCATCGGGCATCGTAAGCCCGAGCAAAAAGCGGTCCGCGAGTTCGTGCTCTGCGAGGAGGTCGAGGACGCCTTCGCCGAAGCCGCCCGCGCGGACGTTCTCCTCTGCCGTAACGATGCCTTTGGTCCTGCGTGCCCACTCGAGGATGAGGTCGGCATCGAGTGGTTTCGCGAATCGTGCATTCACAACGGCAGCAGAAATGCCCTCTTCGTCGAGGATGTCTGCCGCCTTGACGCACTCTGCGACGGTTGTACCGAAACCGAGGAGCGTCACATCCGTACCTTCGCGGAGCACTTCAGCCCGGCCGATCGGGATCTCTCTCATGGGCTGATCGGTTGGCGCCCCGGGACCAGAGCCGCGCGGGTAACGCACCGAGAACGGCCCGTTGTGGCGAACTCCGGTATAGAGGAGGTCGCGCAACTCTCGCTCATCCTTCGGGGCGCTCACAACCATGTTGGGCAGGCAACGGAGATAGCTAACATCGATGAAACCCTGGTGGGTCTTGCCGTCATCGCCGACGAACCCGGCTCTATCGAGCGCGAACACGACCGGGAGATCCTGCACAACGACGTCGTGGACCACGGAGTCAAAGCCGCGCTGGAGGAACGTGGAGTAGATCGCTGCTATCGGCTTGATGCCCTGTGTCGCCAGCCCTGCGGCAAACGTCACGGCGTGTTGTTCGGCGATGCCGACATCGAAGACGCGGTCAGGGTGCTTCTGGTGGACGGGCGTAAGTCCGGTGCCTTCGAGCATGGCGGCGGTCACAGCAACGACGCGCGGATCGCTCTCGATGAGTTCCTGGGTGGCTTGAGCGAAGACCTGGCTGTACGTCGGTAGCGGCTTGGGCGGGGCGCACCGGGCGCGGCAGCCTTTTTCAGCCAGTAGGTGCCACTGTGACTCTTGATGGGGTCGGCCGCAGCCTCGGGGACGCCGTGGCCTTTCTCGGTCAGGATGTGGAGGAGCACGGGCTTGCCGCGGACCTTCTTGATCGCGGAGAGTGTCGATTCGAGTTCGCGGATATCGTGGCCGTCGATGGGGCCGTAGTACTCGAAGGCGAACTGCTCCCAGAAGTGGGCGGGCACAAGCATCTCGCGCATGCCTGCCTTGACCTTCTTGGCCTGTTCCCACATCTGTTTGCCGAGGGGCAGGTGCTCCACGATCTCGCCGATTTCGCGCTTCGCATTGCGGTACAGCGGATCGACACGCACGCGGTTGATGTTCCTGCTGAGTGCACCGACGTTGGGCGAAATGGACATCTCGTTGTCATTGAGAATGACAATCATGTTGGTGCCCACGTCTCCGGCGTGATTCAGCGCTTCGAATGCCATGCCTGCGGTCATCGCGCCGTCGCCGATGACGGCAATGACATGGTTGTCCTCGCCAAGCAGATCGCGGGCCACGGCCATGCCGCATGCTGCCGAGATCGATGTGCCCGCGTGGCCCGCACCGAACGCGTCGTGCTCGCTTTCTGAACGGTCGGCGAAACCACTGAGGCCCTGGAACTGGCGGATTGTGTTCATCTGCGCCCGGCGGCCGGTCAATATCTTGTGGACATACGATTGATGGGATACGTCCCAGACTATCTTGTCGCGCGGGGTGTCAAAGAGACGATGCAGGACGATGGTAAGTTCGACGACGCCCAGGTTGGATGCAAGGTGACCGCCCCCGCCGATGCACTGGACCGTATCCACAAGAAACTCGCGCACTTCGCCCGCGAGTTGGTCGAGTTCAGGATAGGACAGCGAGCGGAGGTCCTGGGCGGAGTCGATTCGGTCGAGCAATCGGGTCAACGTGGACTCCTTCCGTTCAAGACAGTAAGCCATAGTCGCGCACCGTTTGCGGTACGGTAGCTTACCTCCCTTGCGGACATCAATTTTGCACCGTACGGGGCCGGGCCCAGCCGGTCAAGACGACAACACCGGCCGCGGCGATTCGTCGACTCGCGGGGCCGTCGCCGGAGCCGGGGGTGTGTATGGCAATCGAATCGTGAATGTGGAGCCTTCCCCGGGAGTCGATGCGACATCGACCCGTCCGCCGAGGTCTGCGACGAGTTCCTGGACGATGGCGAGGCCGAGCCCACTGCCGCCTTCTCGCCGGCTGCGGCCCTTATCCACGCGGTAGAAGCGGTCAAAGATGCGGGCGAGGTCCTCGGGGCTGATGCCGGCGCCGTTGTCAGCAACGGCAACGGCCGCCTGCGAGCCATCTTGCCACACCTTCAGCGTCACGGTGCTCCCGGCGCCGGAGTACTTAATCGCGTTGTCGACGAGATTGAACACGCAGCGGTAGATGAGGTCGCCGTTGGTTTCGACAGTCAGTGCTGGATGCCCTTCGACGCTGAGCGTGATATCGCGTGAGGCGGCCAGCTGACCGAGTTGCCGGACGACTTCGCGCGCCACGCTGCCGAGATCGACGTCATCGGGCTCGACGCTGCTGCGGCTGTCGCTGGTGAGAAGCAAGAGATCTTCGCTGAGGCGGGTAAGGCGGGTCGTCTGGCTCTTCACCGTCTCAACAAGCTCGCGGTAGTCTTCGACGGTGGCATCGGGGTCCATCTCGGTGACGTCGATATTGGTGCGGATGGCAGCGAGGGGCGTGCGTAGCTCGTGCGACGCGTCCTGCACGAACTGCCTCTGCCGGTCGAAAGATGTTTCGAGGCGGTCGATCATAGAGTCAAACGTCTCGGAGAGCGCCCAGAGTTCGTCTTCCGGCCCCTGGTGGTTGATGCGGCGTCCCAGGTTCGTCGCGCTGATTTCAGACGCGATCTCTGTGATGTCTCGCACGGGTTTGAGCAACATGCCTGACAGGACATAGCCACCGAGTCCGGACGCAAGCGCGAGGCCGACGACAGCGATGAGCGACCAGTTGCGCAGCCGGTCGAGGTTGGCTGAGTAGAGTTCCGCCTCGGTCCGTTCGAGTACAAGCTCGGGAGTCAGCGGCTGTGGATAGCCATTGATCGCACTGCCGGGGGCGCTATCGACGCCGGAGCTGGTCCAGATGATCTGCCCGGTTGGGGCGAGGAAGGTGACATGCGGATGATCGAGCCGCACGGCGAGGTTGAGCGACACGACGAACGCGATACCGAACACGAGGAGGAGGCTGGAATACCAGACCGTCAGCCGAAAACGCACGGTCTTGGCGAAGGCCGGTACGCGCATGTTGCCAAGGTGGTGGGATGTGCTAGAGGACGTAGCCCTTCCCCCGGATGGTCTCGATGAGCTGTTCTTCGAAGCCTTCATTCAGTTTGCGCCGGAGGTTGTTCATATGCACCTTCACGGTCTGTGTGAAGGGGTTCGCATGCTCGTCCCAGATATGTTCGAGGAGCTCTTCCTGGGGGATTGCACGGCCCTCGTTCCGGGCGAGGTAATACACGAGCGCGAATTCCTTGGGTGTCAGGTGGATGTCGCGACCGTCGCGCTTGGCCCGGTTGGTGTTTGGATCGAGTTCGAGACCCCGCGTGTTGAGGATGGGCTCGCGGAGGCCACCTTCGCGGCGAGTGATGGCGCGTATTCGCGCCGCGAGCTCGCTGAAGGCGAACGGCTTCACCAGGTAGTCATCTGCGCCACAATCGAGCCCCTCGATGCGCTCTTTGATGGAGCTCCGGGCAGTCAACATAATGATCCCACCTGCAAAGCGATCTTCGCGCAAGCGCTTGCAGACTTCAAGGCCGTCGATTCGCGGCAAGTTGAGGTCGAGGCAGATCACGTCGTAGTTATTGACGACTGCCTTCTCGATAGCTTCGGCGCCATCGAGAGCGATATCCACCGCATAGCCGATCTTCATGAGACCGCGTTCGATCGCGTTAGCAATCGGTTCTTCATCTTCGACAACGAGCACACGCATGGCGGGACTCCAGGTTCAATTTCCACTTCCACCGTACCGCGAATCCGCCGAAGTAAAGGTAAAGAAGGGCCGCAAGCGGCCCTTTCTTCGCTGAGAGCGGGCCGGTCCCGTGGCATGGCTAGCTGATCGCGGGCGGTTCCAGTTCGACCGGCTTCTGCACGACGTTCTGTAGCGTCATGTCTCGGGTGTTCCCGGCCTTCAACTGGTTGATGAGGAACTCGAACTTGTCCTGCAGGGATTGACCGATCGCGGCGCGGATATCCGCTGGCAGGTCCCACACCTGGCGTTTGAACGGGCCCCACGCCTTCTTGCGCGTCTTGTAGAAGAACTGCACGTCGGTCTCGCCGTCCTTGCGCTCGTCCGAGAGTTCGGCGTTGGCGTAAGCGCGCATTTCATCGAGCAGCCCGGCAGGGAACGACGGGTGGTCCATTGTCATGTTCTGGAAGCCGGTAGCGAGGTGGATCTCCGCCGTCTCAACTTCGGGGAAGTGGTGGAACAACTCATCGGGGAGCGTGCTGGCCCCGTGCTGGACGGCGCCGGCCATGCCGTACTCGTCGCGGCCTACGCGCGACATTTCGCGAAGCGTTTCGAAGTCGATGGCGACTTTTGCGATGGTGCCGTCGGGGAGGGGGATACCGCCATGGCTCGTGCCCGTCTGGACACTCACCTTGGCGAGGCCGCCTTCGAAGCCAGGGCCAACAATGGCCCTGAATCCATCGACATAACATCGCAGCTCTTCGACCGTGCTATTGCTTTTGCCGACTTCGCCGATTTCGCCGCCGATCGAGATGTAGACGCCCTCGGGCTCTATCTGCCGGACGAGTTGCGCGAGCCGTGCGGTGAGCTTGGCATTCGGCGCCTGCTGGTCGCTAACCTTTTCGAAGCTCAGGTCCACGAGCGTGGAGGCGTCGATATCGATGCAGTAGAACTGGGCCGCGACCGCCTTGCGGATCAGTTCCTCGAGCGCATGTGTTTCACCCTCGGGGTCAGTGGCGAACTTCTTGGCGTTGGCCTGAAAATGGTCGCCCTGGATGAACACGGGGCCCTTGTAGTCCTCGGCGATGGCGGCGGCGAGGACCACAGCGGCAATCTCCGCCGGCTCCTGGTGCGTGTAGCCCATCTCTGAGCGGGCGAGCTCGAAGACGGTTGCCGCGGCGTCGGTCGACTTGATCGCGCGGAAGAGCGCACGCGATGTGTCGTAGGCCATGCCGCGTATGTTCACGGCCGGCACGGTGAACCCAGAGACCTCGCCGCGCCCGCGGGCGGCATACAACCCGAGGATTGAGGAGGATACGGCTCCAAGCTGGGGCGCCGCTGCATGTATTGCGTAGCGCGCGAGCGCCTGTTCTTGAGCGGAGCCGAAGACAGCGAGGTGGACGATGGCGTCGATCTGTTGCCGGACAGCGTTCGCGTCTTTCAGCGCGGGCCTCGAGCCCGAAAGGGACAGGCAGGATGCGAGGGTATCGTTCATAGCGATGTATTCTAGCATTTGGCGCCAGTGGGCGGCGCTTGCGAAGCCATTGCGGTTTTTAAGGGTGCTGGCGGTTTTTCGCCGTTGTGCACTGCATAACCGATATAGTGCGAAGTTCCGCCATTATGCGGACGCCTTGCAAACAATCGACGGCCACCGCAGGGCGGGGCTATTATCCGCACTATGGTTGGCGCTCCGGAACTGGCGGCCTTCTACGACGGATGGGCTGAACAGCAGGATAATCTGCTGTCATCGATCCGCCCTCTATCACTCGAACAGATGCAGTTGCGCCCCGCCCCCGGCGAGTACGCCATCTGGCAGTTGGCAAGCAATATGGCGGGCGGCCGGCTTTACTGGCTTTGCGGGATGCTCGGTGAGGATGACCGCGGGCTCTGGAAGCTCTTCGAGGGCGGCGGCTGGGAGGACGACCCCAGTTACCCACGCAGTGCCGCGGAGTTGGAACAGGTCTTCCTGAAGACCTGGGACATCGTCCTGTCGTGCATCGACCGTTGGAAGACCGAGGACCTGTATGTGCCCGTCACACGGACCGATGCGTTCGGCAACGAGCGCACTATCAGTCCCGCGTGGGTGCTCTGGCGCCTGATGGCCCACGAAGTGCACCACGGCTCGGAGATCTCTACCATCCTGCGCATCCACGGACTGCCGACGGCGATGAACCGGTAGGAGCATGGCTTGCCACCGGGACTTTCTGTATTATGTCTCATCTATTCTGGGAGAGGCGTACTGCGGCTGCCCTCATCCCCCATCGACCGCACAAGCGATGCGCGCACCTCATCGGGCAATGGGGCGGGCCGGCCATCCTCATCGAGCCACACCTGGGCGGAGCTTCCCTGTGCGGCGACCACGCCGTCGGACTCCCGCGAGAGCTCATAGGCCAGCTGAAAGCTCCGCGTGCCGACCATCGAGGTCCACGCCTTGCCCACGATGACGTCGCGGTGGCGGAGCGGCACGCGGTAGCGGCAGGTGGTCTCGGCAAGGGTGAAGGACCTCCGGGATTCGCCGGGCGCACGCGGCCGCTGGAACAGGTGCAAGGCCACCAGGTGCTCGAGCCGCACCTGTTCGAAATATTCGAAGTAGCGGGCGTTGTTCACGATCTGGTCAGCGTCCATGTCCGTTGACCGCACCATGAGGCGATGTTCGGTGATGAGCGGCGATGGCATGAACTACCTCTCCACGCCGCGAAACGCTGAGGTCCCCAGGTGTGTTGCGGCGGCGTCGCCACTCTGAACTTGAAGCCTGTTGGCCGTCAACCCACCGCGGAGAGCACCGGCGAATAACGGGGAGGCCAGTACTAATCGCCGGCTTCGTCGCGCGCCATGTCTCCGGTGAGCCAAACGGCTGAGGTATCACAAGCCGAAGACGCTGGCGTTGCCCAGCCGGCGCGCAGGATGGATTGGGCCTGGCCGTAATCAATGCCGCTGCCGCCTACTGCGACGAACACTCCCATCGGATACCGTTGGCCGTCAAACACGATGGCGTCCTCGCCGGTGTCCCAGGCCGCATCTTCGGGCAGCGCAAGGAGGAAACGCGACTGATGGTCCTCGATGTAGATGCAATCGCCTTCGCGGACGAGCTGGCCCGCCGCGCGGGCGAGGTCCCCGTTATGCGGGCCGTGGTAAGCGAGGAAGCGCGGCGCCGCGGCAGCGCCACAGCCGGTGGCGATGGCGGCCACGCCGGCGGCAAGGGCGAGCAGCCGCCCAGAGTGTCGTTGAATAGGAGTGAGCATGTCCGCATGCTAGCAGGGCGTAAACGTTCGTTGTCGGACGAAATTGCTGCCCTCACACGCGGAGCGATACACTCGTGCCACCCTTGGCCGAACCGGCCACGAAAGCTCGGACCCCTCTCGCATGGACATCGCACCCTCCCTGGCAGAGCGTAGCCGCGGCGAACGCGTGGCGCGCACCGCTGTCGTGACGTTCGTCGCACTTGCGCTTTTGACGCTTGTGTTTGGCCTCGGTTGGGCCGCGAAGGACGCCGCCGGTGGCGGGACATCGTCGGGTAGCGCCCCCATCAACGGCAAACTGCTGGACGAGATTTACAGTGTCCTGAAGAACAATTATGTCGATAAATCGCAGTTGACGCCTGACAAGATCCAGGCAGCGGCGATCCAGGGGATCATCAGTTCGCTCAACGACCCTCACACGAGCTACCTCACCCAGGCGGACCTCAACGCTGGCGAACTCGACCTGAATTCCACGTACGAAGGCATCGGGGCAAGCGTTTCACAGCAGGGTAGCGATGTCGTGATTGTGTCGACCTTTCGGGATTCGCCAGCCGAGAAGGCAGGCATCAAAGCGGGCGACGTCATTCTTGCGGTGGATGGCCAGTCGGCCGCGGGGTGGTCGACGCAGCAGGTCGTGACGCACATTCGGGGAAAGAGCGGCACGAGCGTCAGCATTAAGGTGCGGCACGGGGATGGCACCGAGGCAACCCTCTCGGTGCAGCGCGCAGACATTCCCAAGCAGAGCGTATTTACCGAACCGCAGGTGCCGATCCTGCCGGGGTCGAGCAGCACGGCGTTGGTCGACAAGGACGGCAAGCCGATAACAGACCTTGCGTACGTGAACATCTCGCAGTTCCAGGAAGACACATACGATGCGCTAATGAAGGTGCTTCAAGAGCCGGCCTACACCAACGCGAAGGGGTTGTTGCTCGACATGCGGGGCAACCCGGGCGGCCTCCTGGACCAGGTCGTAAAGATCGCGGACGAATTTCTCAATGGCGGCACGATCCTCACGGAGAAGGACGCGAACGGAAAAGAAACGACATGGACTGCTCATCCGGGCGGCATCATGACGAAAATCCCGATTGTCATCCTCATGGATAAGTCGAGCGCGAGTGGGGCGGAGGTTCTCGCGGGCGCCCTGCGTGACAACGGCCGGGCGCAGATTGTGGGGACGAACAGTTTCGGCAAGGGCACCGTGAACCAGTTGATGCCGCTCTCCCGGTGGATCTGACGCAGGACATCTACAAGAAAAGCGGTGACGTGCAGATGCTCAAGGCGATTGATGTGCTGCAGCAAGAGGTAGACGCGGTACACTGACGGTTCGCACCGTGACCGGTCGAGCTAGGGCCGGCCACATCCTCGTGCGCGACAAAGGAACGGATGAGCGAATCGACCATCGCGCAAAACCGCCGCGCGCGGCACGACTACGAGATTCTGCAGCGGTATGAGGCGGGTATCGTGCTGTCGGGCTCGGAGATCAAGTCCGTACGGGAGCACCGTGTGCAGCTCCAGGGCTCGTATGCGCGCCTGCGCGATGGTGAACTATGGCTTGAGGACGCGAACATTGCGCCGTATGCGAACGCCGGATACTCACCGCATGACCCGGTGCGGCGGCGCAAGTTGCTGCTGCACCGAAAGGAGATCGGCAAGATCCGCGAGGCGCTCGAAGAGAAGGGGCTGACGCTCATCCCGTTGTCGATGTACTTCAAGCGGGGCCGGGCGAAGGTGGAGTTAGGCGTGGCGCGTGGCCTGAAACGCTATGATAAGCGGCAAAAAATGAAGGAACGCGATGTGCAGCGGGACCTCGCGCAGGCTGTGCGTCGGCGGGGATGAACGATGTCCACC
>JAFKFP010000184.1 GCA_017308185.1 bacterium
CGTGCGCGGCCGCGGGCGGGAGCGCCAAGGGGCGCGTGTCGCAGGGTGGCACGCGTGAGCGGCACAGCGGGCCTCAGGTGCAACAAGGTAAGGAGGAGACCGCGTGCCTGTACGGCAAGAGGCGCATCGCGTGCAGCAGCCCCGGCGCGCCAGCGCACGGCTGACCGGCCTACTGGACGAGCGGCGCATCTGTCGTACGATCTCCTCGTGCCCGCCACACAACCACACCCCGATTGGTACGCCATCCTCGATATCCCGCCCAACGCCGACGCTGCCGCGATCAAGGCCGCGCATCGGCGGCGTGCGCGCGAACTCCACCCGGACATCAACTCCTCGGGTGATGCCACGGCGCGCATGGCGGAGGTGAACCGCGCGCGGGACGTGCTGCTGGATGCCCGCGCCCGCGCCGTCTTCGACCGCCAGCTCGCGCATCGCCGTGCTGCGGCCATGGCCGCCCGGCCGGTGCGCCCACGAACTGCGTCCTCGAATGGGCGCCAAACCGCGGCCGGGCCGATACGTTTCACGTTCAACCACGCCAGGGACGACCGGCCCATCACCGATGATGCCTTCGAAGAGGAACGGCCGCGTCCGGCGGCAAAGGACTGGACGTTCGATGTCGCGCGGCCGGACGGCTATGACTGGTACGCGTTCCTGGGTATTCCGCCGTGGGCGAACACCAACGAGGTGCAGGCTGCGATCGCCAGCTGCGCTCCCGAAGCCACGGGCGCCTCACTCGCTCCGGAAGAGCGCGCACGGCGTGGTCTCAAACTGCAGGCTGCGTGGAAGGCGCTCGGCCGGCCCCAGGCACGCAACGCCTACGACGCGACGAGGCCGCCGTGGCGTCCGCGGCGTGACATGCCGGACCTCTACAAAGTGGTGGGCGTCCGGCCAGTGGCCAGCACAGAGACGATCGGTGCGGCGGTCGCGCGGCACGCGCGCGCACTTGGCCCGAAACCGGTCGGCGCCGCGCGCGAACGGGAAGCGGCCATTCGCGAGGCATGGTGGGTGCTTCGCGACCAGGACCGCCGCGCCGCCTACGACGCCGCCCGAGCGGCCACTGCCGGCTAACCCGGCCCGCCCCGTCGAGGTTGGTACACTCGAAAGGTGACCCGACAAGAGACGCGCCCACAACAATCTCATCGTTCCGAAGTAGCTCCGAAGGGCCAACGACGCCCACAATGGGGTAAGAGACCGCGAACGCCGGAAGAGTTGCGGTTTCTCGAAGGCCCGAAGTCGAAGGGGACTGAACTCGTCATGGCCTCGCGGATCTTCCGCGAATTCATCCAGGGATTTCGGGCGCTGTACGAGGTAGGACCGTGCGTGACCGTGTTCGGCTCCGCGCGGTATGAGGAATCGCATCCGTACTACGAACTCGGCCGCGAGCTGGGGGCGGGGCTGGCACGAGCGGGCTTCACCGTGATGACGGGTGGTGGCCCCGGGTTAATGGAGGCCGCGAATCGCGGCGCGCAGGAGGTGGGCGGGCATTCGCTGGGTTCGAACATCCAGCTCACCCATGAAGAGCAACCGAACCCGTACCTCGACAGCTTCGTGCAGTTCAAGTACTTCTTCGTCCGCAAGGTAATGCTGGCGAAGTACTCGTACGCATTCGTGTCGTTGCCGGGTGGTTACGGTACGCTGGATGAACTGTTCGAGATCGCAACCCTCATCCAGACGCACAAGATGCGCGATTTCCCGTGCGTCATCATGGGGCGCGAGTATTACAAGCCCTTGCTCGACTTCCTCTCCGGCACGCTCGTCCGCGAAGGCGCTATCGACCAGGCCGACTTCGACCGGCTGATCGTGACAGATTCCGCCGAGGAGGCCGTCGAGCACATCCGCGAGGCGGCGATCCGCAAGTTCGGACTGCACTACGTCGAGCGCGCGCGGCAGCGCCCGAACGGTCCGGTGTGACCGTTACTGTTGCGTTCTAAGTGCATACTTGTGTCGATGCGATACGGCGAGCTGGATGACGCAACGCTCGATGAGGTGCTCCAGCGGGCCGGCAACCTGCCCGGACTTGTCGCGCTAGTGCTTGTGGGCTCGGCGGCTCGCGGCGAGCTATTGCCCCCATAGCGATATCGATGTGATGGCTGTAATCGCGGACGATGCCGGGTGGGCGGCGCCGGTGCGAGACGGTGGCCGGGACGTCTTTTTAAGCGCGGAGGGCCGGCAGGTGGAGCTGTCGTACACGACGCCTTCGCGGCTGGAACGGCGGATGCGCGAAGAGGCGGCCGAGGGACGTCGCGCTCGAATGGACTGGGCCGAGGATGGCGTCGTCCTCGAGGGCCGGGGGACTGCGCTCGATGTGTTACAGGCCACGGCGTTGGCGCTGCTTGCAGATGGCCCTCCGCCGCTCACGCCTGACGAGCGCAGCTGGGAGGTCTTCGATGCCTGGAACTCACTCAAGGACGCGGTTGACAGCGAGACTGATGAGACGCTCACAGCATTGCTGGGGATGCGGGGCTTCGAGCAACTGCTGCGGCTGTTTCTACGACTATCGCAGACTTGGGAGCCGCGGCCTCGGATGCTGCTTTCAGCGATCAATGACGCAACACCATCGTTCGCGCAACTCGCCCGCGGTTATCTCGAGGCACCCGACGCCGGCGGTCGTATTTCGTCGTTGCAAAGGATGGCTTCGTGGCTTGAACGGGAGTTCGACATCACATTCGCGGCACCATACCGGTCACGTCCGCCTGAACGGTGATCACCGCGCCTCTTTGTGTATGAAGCTACGGTGGCCAACGGCCCGCACGGTGATATGGCGAGCCACGTGGTCGATCGCGAATACGACGCGGTGGTCACCAACGCGCAGCTTGAACAATCCGTGCAGCCTGCCGCTAAGCGGGTCAAGCGGTACCTCGTCTAAATTCTCCGCCTCGCTCACGCCAGCGAACGAAAGAAACAAGAGAGGGCCGGCGCCATCGCGCCGGCCCTCTTGATCTCCGCGTGGCTGCTCGTCGCCGTCTCGTCATGCAGCGCGCGAGGCAACGGCCTCCATGGGGGCGATGTTCTGGTTCCCCCGGAACACATTCTCCGGGTCGTAGCCGCGCTTCAGGAGTGCCAGGCGCTCGGCGGTATGCCCCGGGTACGCCTCGCCGATGCGCGCCTTGCCTTCGTCGCCAAGGAAATGGACGTAGACACCCCGGGCGTAGGGCTGGATCGCCTGCCAGGCCTGCTGTACCCATGCGTCGTGTGCGGTGTCCTCGGCCCGATCTTCCCACTGCGCGAGGATCATGAGCATGAAGTTGGCATCGCGATGGGCGAACGCCGTTTCCGTCGGGTCCACGCGAGCCATCGCGCCACCGAGCGGGCGAATCTGGACCGCGCCGAGTGGCGCCGGCGCCTGCACAACCTGCTCGAGGATGCGCGAAGACAGGTCATCTCCGATCTCCGGGACGAACGCCGACCGGATGCTCACGCGCCCGGGAAGCGTCATATCAGCCGTCAGGTTGTAGATGGCGCTGTACGGCATCGGCTGGATCATGTCCACCACCGGCGTGGCAATCGCCCGCAGCGTGTCGACAGCGCGGGCGCCCTCGTCGAGGTTGCCGGTATAACACACGATGGCGGCGAGCACGGGCTGGCCGACGGCCTCCGCGGGCACGAACGGGAGCGGCGGCGCCTTGAGCACCATCGTGATGCTGGTCAGCTCCTCCGGGAGCTGGAGCGATACCTCCGCGTAGCGCTTGATGACCTCGGGCGTGGCCGGGAACGCCAGCATTCCGCCCAGGATCGTCCCGACTTCGACCAGGTCAAACTGAAACCCGGTGACGATGCCAAAGTTTCCGCCGCCGCCCCGCACGCCCCAGAACAGTTCGGGGTTCTCATCGGCGCTCGCGTGGACGATCTGGCCGTCGGCGGTCACCATCTCGACGCCCGCGACGTGGTCGATTGTCAGGCCGTGCTTCCGCACGAGGAACCCAACGCCCCCGCCCAGCGTGATGCCGCCCACTCCCACCGAACCCGCATCGCCGAACGGGATGGCGAGTCCGAAGGCCTGTGTCTCGTCGGCCACGCGGCCGGCGAGTGCGCCCGGCTGGACCCACGCAACCTTCGCTTCCGCATCGATGCGCACATCATCCAGGGCCGACATATCAATGACGAGCCCGCCATCGACAACGCTCTGTCCGGCGATGCTGTGCCCGCCGCTACGGACGCCGAGCGTGAGCGA
Organism: bacterium; assembly: GCA_017308185.1. GTDB lineage: Bacteria > Chloroflexota > Dehalococcoidia > Tepidiformales > Tepidiformaceae > JAFKFP01. The sequence continues at coordinate 4,172 of JAFKFP010000184.1, forward strand.
TTGCTGCCGCGCGAAGCGGACAGCACGGCTCACGTCGGAGGCGTCTGCGACGCGCACGATGATGGCCGGTTTGTGGTCGATGCGCGTGTTGTGAAGCGCGCGCGCCTCGTCGTAGCCCTCGTCACAGGGCATGAGCACCTGGCCTTTGACCCGCAGGCGGAAGGCGCGGAATTCTTCGGTCGTGATCGATGGCGGCGTTGTGGATGAAATCGTACTCATGTGTCTCTCCCTATCAGTTCTCGGCGCCGTGAACCGGCTGCCAATCGAACGTAGCGGAGGCCACGCATGGCGCGTATCAGTCCAACGGCGGACGACCAGGAGCGATAATCGGACGAGGCCAACGTAGGCCACGCGATTCAGGAACGAGCTGTCAGAAGGCTCGAAATGAAGCTGCTCGAACTCGCAGTCGCGGCGGGTGGACGGGCCGTCGCCGCACCACTGAAGGGGCGTGTCCAATGCACCGCTCGCCCAAAAACCAGCCCTCGCGATACACTGAATCTTCACCAATCCCATCCCGGAGCACCTATGTCCGGCCATTCCAAGTGGGCCACGATTAAGCGGGCCAAGGGCGCAAACGACGCTAAACGCGGCGCCGTGTTTACCAAGCTTTCGCGCGAAATCATCCAGGCCGCGCGCGAGGGCGGCGGCGACCCCGCCATGAACTTCAAGCTCCGCCTCGCGGTCCAGCGCGCCAAGGCCGCGAACGTCCCTAACGACAACATCGACCGTGCCATCGCGAAGGGCACCGGCGCAGGCAGCGACGGCGAGCAACTCGACGAGATCACCTACGAAGGCTACGGCCCCGGCGGCACGGCCATCCTCGTGACCGTGCTTACGGATAACCGCAACCGCACGGTGGCTGAAGTACGCCACCGCTTCACCCGCAGCGGCGGAAACATGGGCGAGACCGGTTCCGTCGGCTGGCAGTTCGAGGCCAAGGGCCTTATCACCATCCCCCGCAACGGCGCCGATGGCGATGACCTCGCTCTCCAGGCTATTGATGCCGGCGCCGAAGACGTCGACGTGCAGGACGACATCGTTGAAGTCCGCACCGAACCGAGCAGCCTCGAACCCGTCCGTAAGAGCCTTGAATCGAGCGGCATCGAAATCGAAAATGCCGACTTCGCGATGGTCCCGAAAGTGCTCATTGAACTCGATGAAAAGACCGCCCACCAGGCACTCAAGCTCATCGAAGCACTCGAAGACCTCGAAGACGTGCAGCGCGTCTACTCCAACGCTGACTTCACGGATGAAGCCCTTGCGAGCTACGAAGGTTAATCCCCGGCGCGACGTGCCAAAGTAGGAGTTAGCGCACGAGCGGCCTACAGTGACGGCATGCGAATCATCGGCATTGATCCCGGCCTCAACGTCACAGGCGTTGGCATCGTCGAAGTCGCCGGCAACCAGTGCCGCTACCTGCACCACGGCGCGATCCGCACGCGGCCGTCCGCGCCAAAGGGGGCACGGCTCGTGGCCATCCGCGATGGTGTGCGCGAGATGGCGCGCCAGTGGCAGGCCGATGCCGCAGCCGTGGAGTCCAGCTTCGTGGGCAATAATGCCCGCAGTGCCATGGCGCTGGGCGAGGCTCGCGCCGCCGCGATCATCGGGCTCGCGGATAGCGGGCTTGTCGCCGTCGAGTACGCTCCGGCGCTCGTGAAGCAAACCGTGGCAGGCTACGGGCGCGGTGAAAAGTCCCAGGTCGCGGAGATGGTCCGCCTCCAGCTCGGGCTCGCCACGCTGCCAACCCCGGCTGACGCGGCGGACGCCCTTGCGATCGCGATGACGCACTGGGCGCACGCCCGACTGAACGCACTCGGCGCGCGACTGTGACCCCTGGCTGCGGCTCGCACAGCGCGCCAGCCAATTCGTGAAATTCACACGCTCTTGCACCGGTGCGCGATACTTAAAGCAGGATACGCAGCGGTTGTGGGGGCGGGCGCGCCGGTGCAGGAAGGGGTTTTACGATGGCCACAGACACACAGACTGCCGACAATCCGGGGGCTGATATCGCCCATCTCATTCGCGCACTGAGCATTCCAGGGGGTCACGGTGCGCACGCCGCCCGCCAGGAACTCATCGGCCTCGGCGACGCTGCTGTCCCGGAACTCGTCGCCGCCCTCTCCAGCGATTCAACCCAGGTCCGATGGGAGGTCGCCAAGACACTTACCGAAATCCGTGCGCCTCAGACGGCGCCCGCGCTCGCGAATGCACTGCGAGACGACGACGGCGGCGTGCGATGGCTCGCGGCTGATGGCCTCGGCCACATGGGCCCGACCGGCGTGAAAGCCGCGCTCGAGGTCCTCATGGCGCATTCGGAGTCCGCGAGCGTCCGCGAAGCCATTCATCATGTGCTCTCGACCGCGGCGAAGGATCGTCAACTCGCGCCAGTCGTCAGGCCGGTATTGGACGCACTCGATGGGCAGGTCGCGCAGATTGCGTGCCTCGCCCCTGCGGAAGCTGCCCTCAAACAACTCGGGTAGGACGTCAGTTCACAGGCAACGGCGGACGATCTGGCCCGTCGTCGCCGGGGGGGCGGTCGTCTGGCGGAAGGCCGCCGGGCGGCTCGTCTCCGGGCTCCTGGCGCAGCTGATCGAGGATCTGCTTCGCCAGGTCATCCATCTGGTCGGGCGTGATGCCCATCTTCTCCAGCGTCTGGCGCATGAGCCGTTGCACTTCGGCCATGTCCTCGCGGATGAGCGCGTCCGCCATCTCCAGCTGCGTTTCGACAGCGAGAAACCGTTCGCGCCGCGCGGTCTCGTTCTCGGTCGCAAGGATTGTCGACATCAACCGTGTGAAGAGGGTGGTGGTGCGGGCGATCCGCACCCGGTCATCCGGGTGCGGCGGGAACTCGCCCGTCACCGATACTTCCAGTCCCGTGCGTTTGTCTGTCGCCGCGTATTGCTCCGCCATGCTTCCGAGGATACCGCACCTCGCACGCGGCCGCGCCGCACCGCTCCTTTACCGGCCCACAGCCAGGCCGTCACGGATTTTCGAAAACGCGCTCACCGGGGTCACGTTCGTGCGCTGCGCAGCGCCGGCCGGGATCGCCGCTGCCTGCTCGCGTCGCACGGCCTCACGCATCTGCGCCAGCATCACCCTCGCCGCTGCGAAACTCGCCTCCAGTTCCTCGAGTGAGTCACCGGTCACCATCGAGCGGTCGAGCGCCGGCTCAGCCGCGAGCAACGCCTCACGAAGCCTCACGAGCAGCCGCTGTTCGCGGTCATCTCCGGTTTCCAGCGCGCCATCGGCCACCTGCGTCTCCGCCACATCCTGTGCCTTATCGTCATGCATGGACCTGCCTCCAACATAAGCTTGCCCACACCGTGGGGCCCGGAAGCAGACACGCCAAACGGGTGCCTGTCACTGCACAGCCGCCACGACCGAGGTGTTTTCTATCGCGCGATAGGTTGTGGCTGCTTAACCTCGTGGTGGCCCCATCCTTCGCCCCGGTGATAGCCTCCCTATGCCTATGCCTCACAATCTCCGCGCACCTCTCGTGGGCCTGCTCCTCGCAGTGACCCTTGCTCTCGCCGCGGCCTGTGGTGGTTCGTCATCGAACAAGACCATCAAGAACGCCGGTGACATCGCGAAGAACAGCCCTTCGGCAAGCGCAGCAGCGAACGCGACTCCCACGCCCGCGCCGTCGGCCGTGACCGAATTCGGCGTGCCCCCGGTGCTGGGCGGCAACGTGACGGACGTTGCACCCGGATGGGGGAAGAGCGTGACGCACGCTCAGACGCTCAAGGCCGACACCGACAAAAACACGGCCGTCTGCGGCAAAATCAACTTCGACCCGCCCGTCCAGAACATTCAGTGGTTCCGCATGGCCGTGGATGGCACGGAGGTCACCACTCAGGCGACCGTGGCCGTGCGGACCGATTCCAGTGACAAGGTGCAGGGCAGCGCGATCTGTTGGGCACCGAAGGATGGTAAGGGACTCTCCGCGGGTATCCACAGCGCGGCAATCTCCGTCCAGAACCCGCAGGACCCGCAAGCGGCGATCGTCCAGACCGTTTCGTGGAAGTTTCGCGTAACGCCATAAAATAGGCCTCGCGGGGCATTCGCTGTTCCCCCTTTTTGTGTACTATCTTGGGTTATGACCCACGAAGTGCAGCGCCGCCTTTCCATCAGTGTCCAGCCTGTCCCCAAGCAGAAGGCTGAAGAGCGGATACACAACTTCGAAGAGACCTACATCGGCTTCGACCTGAATGCAGCGAAAATCGAAGCATCGCGCTGCATCCAGTGTCCCTCGGCCCCCTGCCAGGAAGCCTGCCCGGTGCACAACGACATCCCCGGCGCGTTTAACCTGCTCGAAGAGGGCGACGTCATCGGTGCTGCCAACAAGTTCCGCGAAACGAGCAATCTCCCTGAAATGTGCGGCCGCCTCTGCCCACAGGAGAACCTCTGCGAGGGCGCGTGCGTCGTCGGGTTCGCCATCCGCCCGGACGGGCGGAAAGAGCCGCCCGTCACCATCGGCAAGCTCGAAGCCTTCGTCACCGATACTCAGCGCCGCGAACTCGATGGCTACCCCATGCCGCGTTACATGCCCCAGCCCACCGGCCGCCACATCGCTGTCGTGGGCGCCGGGCCGGCAGGCCTCGCCGTCGCCGAACAGCTCGCCGATAAGGGTCATGGCGTTACTGTCTACGAATACTGGCCCGAACCGGGCGGCGTCCTCGTCTACGGCATCCCTAACTTCAAGATGCGCAAAGAGATCGTCGACCAGTACATCGCGCACCTGGAGGCCATGGGCGTGCGCTTCATCTGCAACACGTACGTCGGCAAGGACGTGACCATCGATACCATGCTCCAGGGCGAATTCGATGCCGTCTTCGTCGGCACCGGCGCTAGCCTCGGCAATGAGATGGAGCTCGAAGGCGAACACCTCAAAGGCGTGCACAAAGCAACCGACTTCCTCGTGCGCGGCAACCTTGCCCCCGAACAGCTTCCGGTGCACCTGCGCGAACCGCTCCCTCCACCGCACAACGTCGTCGTGGTCGGTGGCGGCGATACCTCGATGGATTGCGTGCGCACCGCCATCCGCATCGGTGCCGAGAACGTAACTCTCGTCTACCGCCGCACCGAGGCGGAAATGCTCGGTCGCGGTGAGGAGCGCAAGAATGCGCGCGAAGAGGGCGTCAACTTCGAGATGCTCACGAATCCCACGCGGTTCGTGGGCGATGAACACGGCAATGTGACCGGCGTCGAATGCATCCGCATGGAACTTGGCGAACCCGACGAATCCGGCCGCCGCCGCCCGGTGCCCATGAAAGGGAGCGAATTCATCATCCCCGCCGATACCGTCGCCATCGCCATCGGTTACGGCGCCGACCCGCTGGTGCCCCAGACCACCAGCGGCCTGAAGTCCAATCGCAAGGCGCTCATCCAGATCGACGACAGCGGCCGCACCTCACGGCCCGGCGTCTTCGCCGGGGGCGACAACGTGAACGGCGCCGACCTCGTCGTCACTGCCCTCGCCGACGGCCGCCGCGCCGCCGAGGCGATCGACGAGTACCTCGGCACGCTACCGCCTCCGCGAAACCGTAACGAGCGCTAGGGCGAGGACTGAGGGCCGAGTGCTGAGGACTGAGTAGGGCGTTTCACAGGTCTCAACCGGGATGCCCAGATGCCGGCGGCCTATTCGAGCCGCGACCGCCAGGGAGCGCTGCGGGCATTCCCGCACCGAAGCTCGTCGATTCCTGGCCTGATTCGTGAACGGCCGAACTCAGTCCTCAGTCCTCAAACCTCAGCACTTCGTCAGTCGCCCGACCACGTCAGACGTGGCACTTTCATCATGCCGAGCCCATAGACCACGATGGCTATGCCCGCCATCACCGCAAAATCGATCGGGAGACCGAAGAAGCCGTCGCTGCTCTTGGCGTACGCTGCCATCTCCAGCGCGTCGACGCCGTACGAGAGCGGATTGATGCGCGCCAGCACTTCGAGCCACGTGGGCAGGTTGTCCACCGGGAAGAACGCCCCGGAGAAGAACAGGAGGGGGAAAAGCGCCAGGTTCATCACCAGGTGGAAGCCCTGCATCGTCTTAATGCGCGACGCGAAGACCTGCGCGATACCGCTCAGCATGATGTTCAGCAGCAGTACCGCCGCCAGTGCTACGAGGATGCCCTGCACAATCCCGTACTGCCATTGGAACTCCACGAACGGCGAGGCCACCACGAGCACCACGAGTGCCTGGATGACCCCAATTACCACGCCCGCAAGCGATTTCCCCAACAGGATCACCCGTGGCGAGTGCGGCGACGAAAGGAACATCCGCAACACGCCGGTATCACGGTCGCGGTAGTACGAAGCGCTGGAAAACGTCGACGAAAACACTGACGTCATGACGACCGTGCCAGCCACCAAATACGCCGTAAAGTTCCCCGCGCTCAGCTTCGCGGGCGAGAGCCCCTGCGAGACGCCATTCCCGAGGAATACCAGGATCAGGAGCGGCGTGAAGATCGAAGAATAGAGCTGCGAACGCGAGCGAATGACACCTTTGATATCGCGGCCGAACATCGCAATCCACGCGGAGATCGCTGTGGGCGCCGCTTCACTGCGCACCTGCGCCTGCGCCCCCCTCGTCCTCATCTCGATAGCACTCATGCCGTGGCCTCCCTCGGTTCGCGCCGCCGCCGCCCGACGTGCTGGAAATAGGCATCCTCGAGCGACGATGTCTCGATGCTGACAGCCCGGATGGCCCGCGGTGCGAGGTTGAACAGCCGCGGCACAAAGACCGACGCATCATCGACCGTGATGTGCACCACATCGCCGTCCTGCGTCACTTCACCCGCGCCCGCCCACGATTCCACCATCGCCAGTTGTTCGTCCGTTGGTCCATCCCATGTCACACGCAGCGCTTCGTGACGAAGGCCCCGCTTCAGTTCATCTGGCGTGCCTTCGGCCACGACGTGCCCATCGCGGATGAACGCGACGGCGTCGCACACAGTGTCGGCTTCGGCCAGGTCATTAGTCGCGAGCAGGATCGTGCGCTCGCCCCGTTCCCGGCTCAGCAGTGCTTCCCAGAGCGCTTTCCGCTCATCCGGATCCACCCCGGTCGTGGGCTCATCGAGCAGCAGCAATGCCGGGTCGTGGATGAGCGCGCGCGCCATTTCCAGGCGCCGCCGCATGCCACCCGAAAGTGTGGATGTGGGGTCCTTCGCCCGTTCGCCGAGGCCGAACGCCTCCAGCAGTTCCATCGTCCGGCCAGCTATTTCGCGGGAGTTCACCCCGAAGAGCCGCGCCGCCAGGTGGAGGCTCTCGCGCACCGACATCAGCGGGTCGAGCGCATTCTCCTGGAACACCGTGCCAATGCGCCCCCGCAGCCTCGCGCTCGGGGCTTCGCCGAACACTTCGAGCGTGCCCTGCGATGGTGTCTCCATCGCTGCGAGCATGGTGATAAACGTGCTCTTGCCGCTCCCGTTCGGACCCAGGAGCCCGAACACCCCGCTCCCCGCAATACTTAGAGAAAAGTCATCGAGCGCGCGCCGCTCCCCGTACGTGTGAGTGATGCCCCGGGCATCGATGATGCTCATTGCCGTCAAAGCGGCGCCCATGTGCGGATTTTCACATACAATGCGCTCCCGCGATAGAGCGCGCCGGGCCGGTTAGCCTGTCAGTCGTCGCGCTGACGCGGCTCCCACGTTTCGCCATACTCGCGCATAGCCACGAGCACCGGCACGAACGCGCGGCCCTTCTCCGTGAGCCGGTACTGCGCGCGCGGCGGATGATCGCTGTAGAACACGCGCTCGACCATGCCGTTCTCTTCGAGCCGCTTGAGCCGCTCGGAGAGCAGGTTTGTCGAGATGCCACTCAGCGCCTCGAGAAGCTCAGAGAAGCGCTTGCGCCCCCACGAGAGCTCACGCAGCACAAGGATGGTCCACCGCTCCCCCACCACATCAAGCGTGCGGGCCACGGGGCAGTATTCCTGGCTCGAATAGGTGCGCGGCTGTTGTACGGCCATGTCACTTGAAGATTACGTACTGACTTGGCGCGAGTCAACGGAGTGCGCCGGGCCACCGGCCAGACGGAAGACTCGAAGGAGGGGCCGCGAGCCTTCGCCGAGAAGCGGGCGCGGGTGTTGCGGAGGCGTGAGGCCACAAGAGCGATTTCGCTGTCGTTAGCCGACGAGCGTATCGATCTCCTTCGTGATCTTGTTCTCGATCTCGACGTTCCAGAGGGTTTCCGGGATGTCCACGAGGATGAAGAGGGTGCTGATCAGCAACGTCTCGACGGCCGCGATGGCGAGGTGCTCGACCCATTTGCCGATGCCGATGCGCACGGTGAAGTTGTCGGATGTGCCGTCGATAAGGATCGTCAGGGCGCGGTCAGCGTCCACGACGGCGCGCAGCCAGCCGCCCTTCTTCGCCTGGATGACCGTGCCGTGCGGGCTGGGCGCCGATGTCTGCGTCTCGAAGCCTTCGCCCTTGAGATAGCTCTCGAGCTTCGTCTTCAACGCATCGAGGTCGGTGGTCTTCCCCGTGTAGTGCCGGACCTTCTCGCCAATCATCAATAAGTCTTCTTTCTGCGCAGCGCGAGTCCGCTGGGCGGCATCCGCAGGCAACGCGAGGATAGCGTGCGCAACGGGCGGCTTCGGGAAAGGCCGGTGCGTGGCCGTTCCTGACCCGCCTGCTCGGTGACGAGCTGCTAATCGGGTCGCGAGTAGTACGTGCTGCACGCCGGCGCGCTCTACCGCGGCTCTTCTAACCGCTACACTGCACGGCAATTCACACTGAAGGGACACACACTGATGTGCTTTGCCTACGATGCTTTGCCGCCTCACCCCCCGGTTGCGGGAGGTGCAGCGGATAGCGAGGACCTGCTGCTCGAATCGGCCGACGGCACGAAATTCCTGGCGTTTGGCGCGCGTGCGGTGCAACCGAACGGTGCGGGGATCGTTGTGCTGCCCGATGTGCGCGGCATCTTCCCGTTTTATGAAGAGCTCGCGCTGCGTTTCGCCGAACAGGGCGTCAACGCCTGCACGATTGACTACTTCGGACGCACCGCCGGCACAGATGAGCGGCCCGAGGACTTCGCCTTCATGGAGCACGTCGCGAAGACGAAGCCGGACCAGATTGCCGCAGATGTCGCGGCAGGCGTGGCGTGGCTGCGCTCACCCGCGGGCGGCAGCTGCACCAGTATTTTTACTGTTGGCTTCTGCTTTGGCGGTTCGAATTCGTGGAACCAGGCAGCCAACGGCCATGGGCTGAAGGGTGTCATCGGCTTTTACGGCCATCCGACACGCTCCATGGGCGAGGCGCCGGCCGTCATCGACCGCGTGGCCCAGTTCGAATGCCCGGTCGTCGCGCTGATGGGCGGCGCCGACCCCATGATCACCGCGGATGTGGTCGGCCAGTTTAAGGACGCGATGGACGCGCATGGCATCGAGAACGAAGTCAAGATCTACGACGGCGCGCCGCATAGCTTCTTCGACCGCAGCTTCGAGGAGCACAAAGACGCGTGCGACGATGCGTGGATGCGGATGATCGCCTTCATCGGCGCCAAGAAGGACTGAGGGCTCAGAGCTCAGGACTGAGCGGTGGTGCTGGCATAGTGCCGACAGTGTGCTATCGACTCAGTCCTCAGCCCTCATCGCTCAGTCCCCTCAGTCCACCCAGTCGGGCTTCCGCAGCTGGCTCCGCTCGCGCCGCGCCATTCCCTGGGCAAGGTCTTCGTTCGCCTTGCGCACAAGGTCTTCCATGTCGTCGCTGCCGAGCTTCATCTTCGAAGAGCGCCACCGCTTGAGCATCGCGCGGTCCTTGTCCGAGAGGCCAGCCTCATCCGCCATGTGGTTGACGATGATCGTCAGGGCCTCGGCCACTTCGTCGTCGCTGAACTGCACTTCCATCGTTACTTCCTCACCGTTTCGTACCAGCCGCGGTTCTTGACGCGCCGCATGAACTTCGCATCAATCCGGGCGTTGAGCGCCTTGTTGATGGCGTCCGTGAGCTTCTCCATCTCCGGGCTCGATTCAGGGCGTTCGCCGCGCCAGTGGCGGATCTGCTCGCGCGCCTCGTTCGAAATGTCCGCATTGTCCATGGCCACCGCGCTGACGAGCATCATCAGCGACCAGGCTTCCGGTTCTTCCAACAACACAATCATCGTCACTCCCCCGTGAAGCGTGGCGCGCGCTTTTCCATGAACGCCCGCACCCCTTCCGCCCGATCTTTCGTGGTTTGCAGTAGCAAGGTCAAATCTGTCTCGAAACGGAGCGCCTGTTCGAGTGGCATCTCGAGCCCGCGCCAGATCGCTTCCTTCGCCAGCCGCAGGGCGATCGGCCCACGCGAGGCCATGACCGTTGCCATTCGCAGCGCCTCGCCGCCCGCCATGCCGGGTTCGAGCACCTTCGAAACCAACCCGCACTCCAGCGCCTCGTAAGCCGTGAACCGGCCGCCGCCAGCGGCCCTCGCGAGCGCATCAGCGTCACGTACTAGCCGCCGCATGCGGCCAAGCGCAGGCTCAGGAACATCGAACGACGCCTCCGCGCCGCAGACGCGCACGTCGCACCCCAGGGCCAGTGCGGCGAGCGAACCGTCGAGTGCACCCTCGAACGCACAGATGACCGGCAGTTCGAAGCGTGGGAGCCAATCGAAGCTTGCCACTGGAGCTTCGGCATCCCGCCCGCCAAGTTCGATGAGCACGACGCTGACACGAGCCTGTTCGCGTGCGGATTCGAGCGTATCAGGCAGTGCCGTCAACTCGACTGCGGCGTCCACCACCACGCGCAGGACACGCTCCTCCGACTCGAACATCACGTCCGCCATCATCGCAGACTACCGGAATTACGCGTCCACGGCACAGGACGTTGCCGCTTCCAGCAAAACCGGCCATGATCTGCGGCAATGGCTGACTTCACTGCCCGTGTCCCCGTCGAAGAAGACAAGCCGACGTGGCTCCACGACATCAACAACCGTCCGAAGCACCCGCCGCTCGATTGGCGGACGCTCGTGGACCGCTACTGGGGCCCGGCACTCGGGCTCTTCCTTGCGCTCGGCTTCCAGGCGCTCAGCTACGAGACGCGCGCTGGCTGGTTCTCCCGCCGCGACTGGGTCGAACCCTCGCTCACGGTGTTCTGGGCAGCGGGCGGCATGTGCGCGGGGCTCCTCATCTCACGCAAAGCATGGACGTACGCGGCTCCGGGGCTGACGCTGCTTGTCATCGGGCTGCTCTTTACAGCCGGGAACATTATCCGGCACGCCTACGTCGACGGCCCGGACTTCCTGCTCACGACGCTCGATATCCTCGCGGTGTTGTGCTACGCGTTCATGCTGGTGGCGTTTATCGCGGCCGTCGCCTGGCAGGAGTGGAAAGACCCGCTCAAAGTGGCGCCTC